>JAJZPK010000018.1 GCA_021811205.1 Pseudomonadota bacterium | reverse complement strand
CTCGACGTTTGACCTCGTCGGCCACGACAGCGAATCCCCTTCCCTGTTCCCCGGCTCTTGCCGCCTCGATCGCCGCGTTCAATGCCAGCAGGTTCGTCTGGTCGGCAATTTCCCTGATCACGTCCGCGATTCCCCGGATGCTCTGGATGGCAGCCTCAAGCTCCCGGATCGATCGGGCAGTGTCGGTCACGGATTCTGCCGCCTGCTTTGCGGCAGCCACGGTTTCGTTCATCCTGACCGAACCTTCCTGGGCATTGGAATGCGCGTGCTCAACAGATTCCGATGCATGCCGGGCATTTTCCGCAATGCTCTCGACGGAATGGGAGATTTCTTCCGCTGCACTGGATACCTGAAGCACATTCCCCGTCTGACTGTCGGAATTCCTGGCCACCTCGGATACGGCCTCCTTCAGATGCCCCGCCCTGCGCTCGACGTCGTCGGAAGACAGCGTGATCTGGTTGATGATGGCCCCCAGATGGGTCTGGCTTGCCTGGAGCGTGCATTTCAGGATGCCCATTTCGTCGCGCCCCGATATGTCGATCGTTGCGGTAAGATCACGGTCCACTAGGCAGCGCGTCATCAGCGCCTTGACTTCGTCGATCGGATCCTTGGTGAATTTGCGTATCACCCAGCCCAGGAAAATGAAAATGATCAGCTGCAGCACAATCTGTCCGCCAATCAGCGCATAACGCAGCCTGGCGAGACTCCCAAATTCGCTGTCGATGTCGATGTCGAAATCCGATGCGCCATTCACGCTGCCGACTTCAACCTTGTGGCAGTTGAGGCAATCTGTGCCATGAAAATCATGGCTGACGATGTACGGGGTGACCGCGCGATAGACCATCTTGCCGTTTATTTCTTCGACGGCGTAATACGGCTTCTTCGTCCGGATGACTTCCCTTTCGATTGCATCCCTGACCCGCTCCTCGGGAAGACCTTCGCCGAATTGCGCCTTGACCTGATCGGCTCTGATCAGGCGCAAATTGCCGATGTTGCCCGAGGATGAAATCTTCCTGATCAGCAATTTCCTTGCATTGACGTCGCCGATCGTGCCCGTTTCCATCAGCATGTTCGCGCTGTCGATGACCTCGTTTGCGATGCCGGATGCTCTTGTCTGCAGGGAAAGGATCATTCTTTCCTTGACTACCGACAGGATTGAAAACTGCGCGACCGTCAGCAGTATCAGCAGGACGGGCTGGATCAGGATCTGGGTTTTCGCCTGCAGTCCGAGGTTCCTGAACAGGCGGAGGGGTGATCTGGAGATGGGGGGCTTTTCCATCCGGTAAAGCGCTTCGGCCTGGGCCACTTCGGCACGGCTCGGTTTGCGTCGCACCGAAATGTAGCCGACGATGCGGCCGTCTTCCTTGATCGGCGCGACATTGGCGCGCACCCAGTAATGGTCTCCATTCTTGGCGCGATTCTTGACGATTCCTCGCCAGGGAAGATCCTGCTTGACGGTTTTCCACAGATCCTCGAATGCCCATGGCGGCATGTCCGGATGGCGCACTACATTGTGGTTCTTGCCGACCAGCTCTTCCCTGGAAAAGCCGCTGATCTTGACGAAAGAGTCGTTGGCATAGGTGATGATCCCCTTCGCATCCGTCTTGGTGACGAATACGTCGCTTTCATCGTAGTCGATCTCCCGCTGGGTAACTGGCAGGTTTTTTTTCATGGTTTTGCCCCGTACGCGATTCCTGTCTTCAGAATGCGATTGTTTTTAATGATTTGTTATGTTGAATTTTCAACTGCCATTCACGCCCAATCTGCGGATTGTAATGCGCTATCGTTAGCCAATCGTTTACGAATCCCTGGCGTCCTGCTTCCAGCGCCTCTTCATAATCAGCCACGGGGCGAAATATTCAAAATGCCATTGATGGTACGGGAGGAATGGTTATTCATATGTTGCCGACAACTCATATATATTGTTATTTTTGCAAAAATTCGAGACCGAGTTTTCCATATGAGCGGAGCCACTCACAATTTCAGCAGGTTATGGTATATTTTGATCCGATGCATTCCCATCCAGACCTCGTACTGGCATGAAAAGAATACAAATCTGCCCAAAATTGCAGAGCAACAGGATACTCGCCTCCCTGTCTTATGAAGACTGCGCGAGGATCTGCCCAGGCCTGCAGAAGATATCGATCAAAAAAGGCGAAGTCCTTTGTCACCCCTACAAGTCGCCTGATTTCGTATATTTCCCATTGAGCGCCCTCTTTTCCTTGAGCTGGTGCCTGAAGGAAGACAGCAGCGTTTTTGCCAGCCTTGTCGGCAATGAAGGCATTATCGGCATAACCGCCCTCTATGAAGAAGTCCCCATGCCATACATGGCAACCTGCCTGCACCAGGGCTCTGCGATGCGCATCAGCCTGGATCATCTGCGGAAGGAGCTGAAGAAATCTGAACAGTTGAATCTCAATTTTGGGAAATACACGCACCGGCTAATCAATCAAATCGGCATCAACATCGCATGCAGCAAATCCCACGACATCAAGGATCAGCTTGCCCATTTCCTCTTGCAATCGCACGATCGGATTTCGGGAAGCGAAATCCTGTACACGCAGGAGGATATTGCCCTCATGCTCGGGGTCAGGCGAGAGAGGGTGGGGCAGGCCGCCATCCTGCTGCAGCAAGAGGGAAAAATATCCTACTCAAGAGGGCACATTTCGATCCTGGATGCCGAAAAGATGAAGAAGGAATGCTGCCCCTGTTACCACCTTTTCAGATCGGAACTTGAAAACCTGCACTATCCGGCAAACCACTCCAACTGCCTGAACAATCGGGCTGAAGCGACATCCGAATAGCTTGAAAACCTGAGGCAAACGGATCAATTGCCTTATTAAGTCACGGTTCACCTCACCGATCATGCATGGTATTCCGTACTGGAAGCCGCTGGCCTCGACGATTTCAGGTTTCACGATCTGAGGCACACCTGGGCTTCATGGCATCGTCAGGCTGGCACGAGCTGCGATGAACTGAAGGAGCTGGGCGGGTGGAAATCCAGGGAAATGGTGGATCGTTATGCCAAGTTCGGAACGGAACACCTGGCAGTTGCAGCATCTAGGACTGAACTCGGAAACCGTGGAAATGCGCTGCATATTGGCACATTTTTGGCACAGCAGAAAAAGAAAACGGCCTAGAGCATCATCTAAGCCATTGATATTCTGGTGGGTCGTGACAGGATCGAACTGTCGACAAACGGATTAAGAGTCCTATATAATCAACACGTTACAACAATCTGCAATAAGCTAAAGCAAAACATTCAATCAGTTACGGGGAATGGCTTATTTGTCTATTGTTGCCGATGATTGCCACTTTTTACCTGTCAGTGCCCCGCCAGTGCCCCATGGGAGATAGCGGGTCTTTTTTAGGGTAGTGGAAAATTCAGAAATCGGGTTCTCGTCTTTTTAGGGACTAAAGAAATTCACCAATTCCAGAGACGCCTCTCGATTTAATATTGATTGATTTTGATTAAAATCAATTTTTCAAAGTTAACCGGTCAGCCGTTCCAGCTTTGCCACGGCTTCGAACAGATTGCGCCGGGCTTTCTCCACGTCATCCCTAGCAGCTTGCAAAGCTCGTTCCCGGTTCCCCGACGATATGGCTTTCCCTCGATCCGTTCTCGGCCCTGTCGATTGCTCCCATGGCTTCCAGGTGCGAATCAATGCCGCCTGCTTCGCCTTCTGTTCATCTGTCCAGGTTCGCGCCATCAAGTCACCTCGAAAATAGTTCGTTTTCTCTGGAAATGCGGAGAAATTGTTGCGTTATCTGAACCATGTTTCGCATTATCGCCGTTCCTTGATTTTGCATATTCATATCCTTAGAAGTCTGACCACAAAAGCCACAAAAGGGGGGGTAAGTGGGGCTTCTGTGGCTTTTGTGGTGTACATGCTATGCCTCATTTCCGAAAATTCCCGGATTCACTTCAAAGATACGGCTCGGCCTGTGCGCCACCTTTGCCACCCTTGCCCGGATGAAGTGACGTTCAATCAATACCTCAATTGCAGGCTCAAGGTCGGCTGTCCTCTTGTATCGGTTCTTGTGGGCATAATGGCAATCCCTGAAGGTGAATTCCTGCTTTCCTTCGCGCTCGATCCATCGCAACACTACGCGGGCACCGTCAAGGGCTGGATCGGCACCCATCAGGTCGAACACGGCAAGGGCATGGGCGCTCAAGGCATCGGCCATGCGAAGGGCTGCGCTCATATCTTCCAGGCTGATTGAAACGTCCCAGGGCTTCCCCTCGGCATGTCGGGCAATATGGATCAATGAGGCGATCCGGGCAACGGCACCGGGAAGCTTGCCCGCCCAGTCCGTGATATGTGCGAAGGTGCCGCCTTCCCGCATTCCGGCTTCAATCTTGTGCGCGAAGGATTGCCAGGCGTCTGCGGCATCATGGGCGATTTTCAGGATATGGGCGCATGGTTTCCCGTCCGTATCCCGGCTGCCTTCCTCGTTCAATATGGCTGTCAGAATGTCCGCGTACCGTTGCTTGATTGCTTCCGGCATGGGCGCGGTTTTCAAGGTGCGATACCCGAGATTGGAAGGCGGCAAGGCATACAGGAAACGGCCCAGAAGCCCCCGGCCCCGGAAGCTGGGCTTTTCCGTCAATCCGCGCAATACGTCAGGCTGCGGCGATAATCCAAGCGTCAGGGCTGGGTTAAGCATGAAGATGGAAGGGCGGCTTCCTCGATTCACTCTAACCGGGCTGCCCGCGTGCCCCTGCAAGAATAAATCCAGGTTCGGAATGCCCCCGGAATATCTGCCCGCCAGAATGTCGAATATCCCCGATTCGTCGGACAGAATCGCCATGCGCTCGGCATTCTCCCCCATGAGCGTGCCCAGGTTTTCGGGCGTAACATCCTGCGCCCATACTTGCGGCGCTTTCGGGATTTCCGGCAATTCCGCTTCAAGCTGGGCAATCTCTTTTTTCAGGCTGTCGAAATCGGCACCCTTGGCCTTGCCTGCCAATTTCCGAAGCTGGGCTATCTGCTCGCTCATCGTTGCATGGTCGGCCTTGGTGCGTTTGATTTCCGGCCCTATGATTTCCGCTTGCCATCTTTCCCATGCGCTCAACGGGGCTGTAGCGGCATTCTGCACGGCTGTTTTTCTGCTTCCAGGGGATAGGGCGCAACACGTCCAAACATTCACCGGCTCGAAATAATCCGCCTTCACTCTTACCTTGAATTTTCCCTGCGCGGCGGCGCTGATTGCGGCCAGCACCATCAGGGCGGAAAGTTCGGGCGGCGTTTCCGTCGATGCGCTCAAGGTATTGCAAAATTCCTGTACGTCATCCGGGAAAACATCAAGCGGCCATTCTGGAAGGCGTGAGGCTTCGAGACTGATAGGCGCTTGCCAGTCGGTTGCGGTTTCGGCTGGGGCTTGCATCCATTCTTTCGGCACCGGCTCGCTGTTCGCTTTTACCGCCTTTTGCAGTTCGTCCTTCAATGCTGTGTCAGGCACCGCCTCGAATTCATCCCAGTCAATGAAAGCATAATCAAGCTGCGCTTTCAGCCAGTCGCAAATATCGCCAGATTCAGGCAAGCCAGGCAAGCGCACCACCGACAAGGCGGGCGGATTCTCGAAGCGGCTTAGAATGCCCGCTATCGTCTTGATGTAGGCTTCCCCTGGTTCATCGTTGTCAGGCATCAGGAATACGTTTTTCCGGCCTTGCAAAGGCTGCCAGTCTGCCTTGCTTGCGGCATTCGATCCGCCTTGTGACGATATGGCAATCAGGCCCAGAGAATGAAGCGCGGCGGCTGCCTTCTCGCCTTCGACAATGAACACGGCGCGGGCGGGGTCGGCTTTCGCCAGCACGTCCAGGCCAAACAAGGGGCGCGGTTCGGCTGCTCCCCCCATGTCGAAACCATGCCCATTGATGCGCTTGAAGTAGGGCACTACGTCCTTTTTTCCGTCCCCATCGAAGCGGGCAACAAAGCCCAGGGGCTTGCCCTCGGCATCCATGTATTGCCAAACATGGCGGCGGGTCTTGCCGTTGAATGTCTCGGGTATATTCATGCAAGCCCCCATTCATCGGCCAATTTACGTACCGCTTCCGGGAAGTTCAAACCATCCCGCAATTGAATGAAGGCGATTATGTCCGCGCCCTTGGCACCGCATGAGAAGCATTTGAAGCCCCCGGTTTCCAGGTTCACCCGAAAGCTTCCCGCGTGCCTGTCAGCATGAAATGGGCACAATCCGGCATCACGCCACCCGCCACCACGCGGCGCGGGCATGGTGGGCAGTTCGGCGCGGTAAAAGTCTGAAGGGGGTATGCGCCCCTTCACGTTTTGCAGAAGATAAGGGGCGGTTTTCATATTCTGCCCGCCGTGCTATCGTTCATGCTGTCGGTTCCTTTCTCATGGGTGCCGGCTGCTCTATCGGCTGGGGCGCTCTCACCCGCCCCGGCCTTCCTCGATGCTTTGTCGATCCAGTTCATGACTGCCCGCACATAATCGCGCCCTTCGTTTCCGGCTGCGGCGATAATTTCGTCAGGCAAGCGGTAGAATGCGACGGATGCGCTGCGCTTCGTCGGGTCGCCTGTGGGCACCGTTGCGCGGCGGTCTTGCACGTCCCATGCGAAGCGGCGGCGAAGCTGGAAAACGGGATCACTCAGGCGGTAGGTGTTTGCAATTCGCCAGAAATCCAGATGCGTGATTTCCCGGCCCTGAAGCAATAGACAAAGGGCGCGGCTCGGCATGGTACCGATATTGGGGAAACTGGGGGCGGCCATTACTTGCCCCCTTTCTGCTGCTGGTCGATCCACTCAAAGAAGCGGGCCTCATCAATCAGCAACTTGCGGCCTATCCTGACAAGGGCAACATGCAGGCCATTTCCCGGAATAGTGCCTTTGCTGGTCTTGCGGCTCTCGGCCAGAAATATGAGGTTTCGAAGTGCGCCTTGTGTAAAGGCCGGGTGTTTTTCGGAGAATTGCCGCACGGTGGACAAGGTGCGCGTATTGGCTTCATGCATTTCAAAATCCTTTCATTGTTTCCGCTGTTCCGTGCGGTATTGCACTGAATCAGCATGAAAAGATTTTTTCATGGCAATTTTTTTCCCAAAATAACAACGGCGAAGCCCGGAAAGCCCCGCCGTTATTGAATCCTACGTGTTTTACTGCTGGGAAAAAATCAGCTATTTATTAAATTCCCAATTTGCCCATTTTTCCCAATCATATTTGTGGTTTTTTCCAGCTATCCAGGCCGTGCCGCTTGATATTATCTGCGCTAAGTCGTTTGCCCTTTACTGACGTTATGGAGCGCGCTGTGCATAGTTGTTCAACTTCTTTGGCTATATCAAGTATGCTTGGATCGCACCCCATGTGCCTATTCTTGAGGTAAACCTCATCGGCAAGCGTATGAACTATTGGCACCCATGGTGGCGTTGAATGCTTCTGCTCGGTCTGCCCAGCCTGCTCGATTTCCCCTTGTGGCGCTTTGGCCTTGGACTGCTTGATATCCGCGCCCTTAATGGCTTCAAGACGAGATTTCCAATTCTGCCAGTTTCCAAAGTTTATGGCTTCCGCAACCCGTATAACGTCCTCGGGCGAATACACCGGAAAACGTCCGCGAATGCTTCCCTCTACACTGGCAATCGCTTGTAATTTCCTCGCCTGAATCGCCCTGATTAGGCTATCCATGCCCCCGCCTGCATTGCCAGCAAACTCAGGAGGAAGCGGATACCCTGCATATTTGCTTACCGGGACTTGTCCTTCGCCCAAAAGGTATACCGATTCAGCAATGGACCAGCAAGGCTTCCTTAACCATTCCATTGCCAGTTCTTCGGTGAAGTCCTGCATAGTCCATTCCATGTTGTCCCCTTACCCGAATATCTTGCTGTTCATGGAAGCCACCACGCGGGCGGTATGGCCTTCGGAAAGGTGCGCGTATCGCTTCACCATCTGAAGGGTCTTGTGGCCCAGCACTTCGGCAATCTCGGCCAGTGAAGCGCCATTCATGGCGAGATATGAGGCGGCGCTGTGTCTCAGGTCGTGGAATTTGAAATCGGATATTTCCGCCTTCTTTAATGCCACTTCCCAAGGTGTCCGCAAATCAATGGGCTTTTGTGGCTTTTGTGGTCTGATTTCCTTGGATGGAAAAATCAATTTGCAGTCGATCCGGCGCACCTTTGACAGTTCCTTCAACACTTCCAGGGCGTGCCCGGTAATGGCAACGGCGCGGCGCTCTCCGTTCTTCGTTTCGTGAAGGATTGCGCGGCCTTTGTTCAAGTCCACGTCATCCCATGTCAGGCCCATGATTTCGCCTTGGCGCATCCCTGTGGACAGTGCCAGCACCACCACCGTGTAAAGGTAGGGATTGCTCGATTCCTTGCAGGCTTTGAGAAGGCGAGCGCGTTCCTCGTCGGACAGGAAGCGCACGCGGCCCCTTGATTCCTTCGGCTTGGTAACTTTTCGCATGGGGCTATCCTCGATCCATCCCCATTCTTTCACGGCAATAGTGAAGGCATGGGACAGGGCGGCAAGGTATCTATTCACCGTTGCGGGGCTGCGCTGTGTGCCCCTTAAGGTGACGCCACCGGCCAGCTTGTCGCGGTATTCCGCAATCAAGGCGGGGGTAATGTCTGCAAGCGCGTAAGTGCCTATCTGTTCACGCCACCATACAAACTGCTGCAATTGATTGCGGGCATTCTTGGGCTTGCTCGGCAATACGTCCCTAATGTACCGGTCTATCAGTTCGCCCAGGGTGCGGCGCTTTGCTTCTGACGTTTTGAAGTGGCGGCCTTCCTTGATTGCCGCTTCAGTGGATTGCGCCCATTTCTTCGCATCGGTCAAACGCTCGAAGGTAGCGGATTGAACAGGGAAGCCTTTGAGTCTGATTTTTACCCGGTACGATGATTTACCGTCATCAGTAACCCGTTTTTCAATGCTTGCCATGATTGCCCCCTCAAGTGAATAAACACTGAAAACAGAATACAACAAAGGGCAATAAATAGCAACATAGGATATGCAATCATACGATGTATTGAAGAAACACAATACGAAACAGTGATATGAACATTTGTTATTCTGTTATGGGGCACTAAAGGGGCATCTCGGGGAAAAACTAGGGGCTTTTGTGGTTTTTGTGGTGCGATTCTATGGGAGTGAAAAAAACTCTCTCGATCCTGCAATCATTGTGCGGCTGGGTCGGATTTATCGTGGGCTTTTTCTGGCAAGTGCCCCGCCAGTGTCCCACAATGGAAAATGGCCCAGAGATACAAGCTCTAAGCCATTGTTTTATTTGGTGGGTCGTGACAGGATCGAACTGTCGACAAACGGATTAAGAGTCCGCTGCTCTACCGGCTGAGCTAACGACCCGATGGGGAAAGAAGGTGGTAGGTCGTGCCAGATTCGAACTGGCGACCAACGGATTAAAAGTCCGCTGCTCTACCGACTGAGCTAACGACCCACGCGAAACGGTGAATTATACCTTGCATGAGGCTGATGTCAATCCTGGACGTAGCGCGTGGGGTCAGCCATTCCGGCCTGAATGAAGCCTTCGCGCCTCAATCTGCACGAATCGCATTTTCCGCATGCCCGCCCCATGTCGTCCGCCTGGTAGCAGGAGACGGTGAGAGAATAGTCGACCGCGAGGCGGGTTCCCAGTCGGACGATTTCCGCTTTCGTGAGATTGATGAGCGGCGCATGGATGGTCATTCTTTTTCCTTCCACGCCCGCCTTCGTCGCAAGATTCGCCATGGATTCGAAAGCCTTCACGTATTCAGGCCTACAATCAGGATAGCCGGAATAGTCCACCGCGTTCACCCCGACGAAAATGTCCCTTGCATCGAGCACTTCGGCCCAGGCTAGGCCGAGGGAGAGCATGATGGTGTTCCTTGCCGGAACGTAGGTAATGGGTATGCCTTGAGTTTCCTCCTCGGGCACCGCTATGGAAGAATCGGTAAGGGCGGAACCGCCGAATACGGTGAGGTCGAGCTTGACCGTCCTGTGTTCGACAGCGCCCAGCGATTTCGCGACTTCTTCTGCGGCATGGAGCTCGGCCCTGTGCCGCTGGCCGTAGTCGAGGCTCAGGCAATAACAGGCATAGCCTTCCTTCCCGGCAAGCGCCAGGGTCGTCGCCGAGTCCAGCCCGCCTGAAAGGAGCACGACCGCGCGCTCAGCGTCCAGTTTCATTTCCCCACAACAGCTTGTGCAGCTGGATCTGCATCCTCACATCCAGCTGATCTTCGAGTATCCACTGCGCGAGCTCCCTGGGATCGAGCTTCCCCTGGACAGGTGAAAACAGCACGGGGCAAATCGAAGCCAGTCTCTTCTCTTCCACTAATGATTTCGCCCAGTCGTAGTCGGCATGATCGGAAAGCACGAACTTGATCTCGTCCCTGTCGTTCAGCCAGTCGATGTTGGACCACAGATTTTTTTCGGCTTCCTGTGATCCGGGTGTCTTGATGTCGACTATCCTCGACACCCTGGGATCGATTCCGGAAACATCAAGCGCCCCGCCCGTTTCGATCGAAACGGAATAGCCCGCATCGCAAAGCGCTTCCAAAAGCTGATTGCAATGCTTCTGCGCGAGCGGCTCGCCCCCGGTGACCGTGACATACCTTGTCCTGTAGGACTTCACTTTCTCGACGATTCGTGCAATCGTCAGCGATTTCCCTTCGTGAAAGGCATATTCCGTGTCGCAATAGCTGCATCTCAACGGGCATCCCGTGAGTCTCACGAAGACGGTCGGAAGCCCCATCCTGCTCGTTTCCCCCTGCAGGGAAAAGAAGATTTCGTTGATCTTGAGGGTGTGCACTACTTCAGGCTTTCAAGGCGCTGCCTTGCCTTGGCCGACGCTTCGGATTTCGGATATCTGGAAACGACTTCCCTGAGGGTTCTTTTCGCCTCTTTCCTCATTCCGAGTTCCTGCTGGCAGCTCGCGATGTTGATGAGGGCATCCGGTGCCTTCTGGCTGTCCGGATACTTCGAAATCAGCGCCCTTTGCGCTTCGATCGCATGTTTGAAGTCGCGCGTCGCATAATATGCGTTTCCTATCCAGTACTGGGCAGAAGGGGCGTATTCGCTCTTCGGATGGGCCTTCAGAAAGTCCTGGAACGAAGCGATCGCGCCGGAATAATTGCCTATCTTGAACTGGTTGAATGCAGCCTCGTAATCGGACTGGTCAGTCGATTTTGCCGGCTGAGGCGATGAAACCGCAGCAGGCGCGGATGCAGTTGCCTGTGCAGCACTCGATACCGAAACCGCTGCGGGAGCGGATGCGGCGGCAGGCGCAGAAGCCGGCACAGACGACGAACCGCCCTCGAGGCGCCTAAGCCTGCTGTCCAGATCGATGTAGAAATCCTTTTGGCGTTTTTGCGCCGTGTCGATGCCGTAGCCGAGCTCTTCAAGCTTGCCTCGCAGGGTCGCGATATCCGCGTTCTGGGACTGGATGCGCCCTTCCATGTCGATCAAGCTGCCCTGCAGCTTCTGGACCATGGCCTCGAGCTTCTGTATTTCCTGCTGGTTCGCTTCTATCTTCTGGCGCGCTTCGTCATCGCCGAAGAGCCCGGCATGGGCCTGGGTTGCGATCAGGAAAAGGAATAGGGGGAACCGCCGGATCCGGCGGTTCCTGTTCGCTGCCAAAGGCAATTACTCGCTCTGGTAGACGATGTCGGTGCGGCGGTTCTGAGCCCAGGCTTCTTCGTTGTGGCCGAGCGCACGGGGCTTCTCGGAGCCGTAGCTCACGGTGGAAAGACGGGATCCGGAGACGCCTGCGGCTTCCATCAGCTGCTTGACGCTGTCTGCGCGGCGCTGTCCGAGTGCCAGGTTGTATTCGCGGCTGCCACGCTCGTCGCAGTTACCCTGCAGCTGCACTTTTGCGCTGGCATGCGACATCATGTATTCGGCATGCGCCTTGACCATCGGCTGGTATTCGGCCTTGACGATGGACTTGTCGAAGTCGTAATACACGCTGCGATGCGACAGGATGTTGTGCGGGTCGTTGAGGGGGTTGATCGCCGCAGCCTTGGTTGTGGCCCCAGCTTTCGCAGGCGCTGCTTTCGCTTCTGGTTTGGTGGGCTGGCTTCCGCAAGCTGCAAGCAGGCTCATCAGAAGCGCACTCAGCATAAGCTGTCTCATTCTATTTCTCTCCTAAAAGGTTATTGATCAAAGTTCAGTGCACCAACGGCCCCCAAGCAGGCTCACGTATATCCCCGGACTGCATGGTCAAGCGTTGTTTGATTCTGCCATCAGTCGATACGATGGCTAATATACCACGTCCGCCGTAAATGGACGCGTACAATATGAGCTGTCCATTGGGCGCGAATGTGGGCGATTGATCGAGATCTCCGTCTGTGAGTATCTGCGACTGTCCAGTGGCGAAATCCTGGATGGCGACATTGAAATGACCGCCGCTGCGTTCGAGGTAGATGAAGCTTTTTCCGTCCGGGCTATAGTGCGGCGAAACATTGTAATTGCCATCGAAAGTCAGGCGCTCGGCCTGACCGCCCGCAACCGGCATCCTGTAGACCTGGGGAGACCCGCCCCTGTCGGAAGTGAAAATGATCTGCTGTCCGTCGGGAGAAAAGCTCGCCTCCGTGCTGATGCCCGAAGAAGACTCGATTTCCCGCCTGTTGCGACCGTCCTCGTCGACGATGTTGATTCTCGAATGGCCGTCGTGACTCCAAGTGAAGGCGATTTCCTTCCCGTCGGGTGACCAGGCGGGCGCGCTGTTGCTTCCCCTGAAATTCGCCACGACATGCCGCCTGCCCGTGAGGATATCCTGGACGTAGACGGCAGCCTTGCCCAGCTCGAAAGAAACGTAAGCGATCTTCTTCCCGTCGGGAGACCATGCAGGGGATATGATGGGCGCACTGACAGAAACGATGGGCTGCGCGCCATAGCCGTCGGCATCGGCTATCTGGAGTTCGAAATGCCCGCCTTTTTTCAGTATGTAGGCGATCTTGGTGCTGAAGACACCCGCGATTCCGGTCAGCTGCTGGTAGATCACGTCGGCTATCTTGTGGGCAGTCTGCCTGAACTGGCTTGGGGACACCGTATAGCTGAATCCCGCGAGCTGGGTCTGCTTGTTGGCATCGAGCAGCCTGAACCGGACCTCGTACTGTCCGCCTGCAGCCGGATAAACCCCGCCGATCACGACCGCATCGGCGCCCTTGTCCTTCCAGTCCGGATAATTCACCTGGGAGATGTCATGAGGCTGCGAGCTTCCCGGATCGATCATCTTGAACATGCCGCATCGGGCGAGGTCGGCAGCGATGACGGCGGACACGCCACCCGAATCAGATTCGAAGGGCACCACGGATATGGGGATCTCGTTCTCTCCGCCGCCCACGATCTCGATCGAGAGGGCAGCAAACGCCGGCCTGCACAGGATCAGAAGAAGGAAGGCAATGCAGCTCGCTAATTTTCTCATGTACGCACCATTCGCCCGACTTCCGGGCTCCAGCATTTTAAATCAGATAGCTTACACAATTCTTTCATTCGTTGGGCTTGAAATGCAAGTCCAGGGTCCTGAATTCGTTGAACAGCGAAGTATCCGGCGGAAGCGGCAAGGGGGATGCCCTCAGTATGGCGCGCTCGACCGCGGCGTCGTAGGCTGGAGAGCCGCTCGATTTGACGAGGGTAGCCCTCAGCACTTCACCGTCGGGAAGAAGCACAACGTCAAACTCGGCTTCAGGATTGCCGCTCAAATTGGGCGGGACCAGGACATAGCGCTTGATCTTGTTGTGGATCATCGCCTTGTATTTGTCGATCAGGCTGGATCGTGCTGAAGCGGCCCTTGCCTGCATCATCCTGTTGAGGGCGTCGATTCTCTCCTGCTGGGCCCGCTGCATCTGTTTCTCGAGCCTTTGCTTCTCGAGCTTCTTCTCGAGCGCCTTTTGGAGCTGCTTCTCCTTTTCGAGCTTCTTTTTCTCCTCGATCTTCTTCTTTTCTTCCTTGAGCCTGGCTTCCTTCTGCTCTTCCTGGCGCTTCTTCTCCTTCGCCTTTTTCAAGGCGATGTCGGGATTCTCGACCTGGGGCTTGGCTACCGGTTTCGGGACTGGCTTAGGAACGGGTTTCGGCTCCGGTTTCGGCTCCGGTTTCGGCTCGGGCTTCGGCTTTGGTTCGGGTTTGGGTTCGGGCTGCGGGGGGGGAGGAGCAGGAGCCGACGGCAGTTCGCTCCAGATCTGCGCCTGGAGCTCGGCAGGTTCCGATGCCTGCCATCTGAACCCGAAAACGAGGACGGCAAGGAGAATCAGGTGAACCATGACGGCGAGGATCGCCGCAGGGATTTTCCGGTCGTTCATTTCGTGTCGGGTTTGGCGAGCAGGCCCACTTTCTTCACCTGCTGTCCCTCCAGGATGTCCATGATCTTGATCACTTCCCCGTAGCGCACGGACTTGTCAGCAGATATGACGACGGGCTGATCGGGGTTCTGCTGCTGCTTCATCTTGATTTCGGAAACGAGCTCGTCCCGCGTCAACTCCTCCGCGTGGGACGATTTCGACCTGTCGCGCAGGGCCAGGGTGGAATCTTTCTTGATGATCACTTCCAGGGGCGAGACAGGGGTTTTGAGCGATTGCCCGACTTTGGGCAGGTCGATTTCCCCTGGATTGATCATGGGCGCCGTGACCATGAAGATCACGAGCAGCACCAGCATCACGTCGATGTAGGGCACGACGTTGATCTGGTTCATCTGGCGGCGCGGCCGCCTCGATGCGATGCTCACGGCCTGCCCACCTGGCGCTGGAGCACGTTGGAAAGCTCTTCCATGAAGCTGTCGAAGCGGCTCGCCAGCCTGTCGACTTCATGCGAATAGCGGTTGTAGGCGACCACCGCTGGAATCGCAGCGAACAGGCCGATCGCGGTGGCAATCAATGCTTCAGCGATGCCGGGCGCGACATGGGCGAGAGTCGCCTGTGCGACGTTCGCCAGCCCCCTGAAGGCGTTCATGATCCCCCAAACCGTGCCGAACAGGCCGACATAGGGACTTACCGAGCCGACGGTGGCGAGAAAGGGAAGATTGGCTTCGAGCGAATCCATTTCGCGCTGATAGGTCGCGCGCATGGCGCGCCTCGTCCCTTCCATCACGGCGCCGTTGTCCATGCCGGGCTGCCTTTTCAGCTTCATGAATTCCCTGAACCCTGCTTCGAATATGCGTTCCATGCTGCCCGACTGGTGCCTGGATGACGTGGCGCTCTGATAGATCGCATTGAGGTCCGAGCTGTTCCAGAAATCCCGTTCGAAGCTGTCGCTCTGCTTGTAGGCCTGCCTGATGGAGAACATTTTCATGAAGATGTGCCACCAGGACATCAGGGAGACGAGCAGCAAAAGAGCCAGGATGATCTGCACCACCACGCTGGCATGCGTGATCATTCCTACAAAAGACAGATCCTTCGTGATTTCCATGAATTCAGCTTTCCAGTTTTGACCTGATCGCGCGGGGAACGCTGACAGGCTTGAACGAATCGGTATCGGCGCAAACGAGTCCGACGCTGGCGCCAACCAGCACCTCCCCCTCCCTTCTCACTTCCTGCCTGAAAACCATAAGGCTCCTTCCGAGTTTTTCGATCTCCACGCTCACTTCGAGCAAGTCGTCTAGCACGGCCGGCCTGAAATAGGTGATATCGATGGAACGCACCACGAATACCACCCCATGTTCCTTCATCAGGCCGGAATTGGAAAACCCCAGGCTTCTCAGCCATTCCGATCTCGCGCGCTCCATGAAATCGATGTAGCACGAGTGGAATACCACCCCGCCGGCATCCGTGTCCTGGTAATAGACCCTGACCGGAAAAGCATAGTTCACAGAAGCGTTCCTTCGGATGCAGTCAGCCCGAAATGGCTGTAGGCGGAAAGCGTCGCGATTCTACCACGCGACGTTCTCTGAATGTAGCCCTGCTGGATGAGATAAGGCTCGATCACGTCTTCGATCGTGTCGCGCTCCTCCCCGATCGCCGCAGCCAGATTGTCGACTCCGACCGGCCCCCCCGAAAACTTCTCGATGATGGCCAGCAGCAGCTTCCTGTCCATGACGTCGAAACCCGCCTCGTCGACGTCCAGCATGGAAAGCGCCGCATCTGCGACTTCCATCGTCACCATGCCGTCCGCCTTCACCTCGGCGTAATCCCTCACCCGTCTCAAGAGCCTGTTCGCGATCCGGGGCGTCCCCCTGGAACGTCTCGCGACCTCGATCGCCCCTTCTTCCGAAATGCCCACTTTCAGCAGACTTGCCGAACGGACAACGATCCTGGCAAGTTCTTCAACCGTGTAGAATTCGAGCCTGGCCACGATGCCGAACCGGTCGCGCAAGGGATTCGTGAGCATGCCCGCCCTGGTCGTCGCACCGACCAGCGTGAAGGGGGGAAGGTCGAGCTTCACCGATCTCGCCGCAGGCCCTTCTCCGATCATGATGTCTAGCTGGTAGTCTTCCAGGGCCGGATAGAGAATTTCCTCGACGACCGGGCTCAGCCTGTGGATCTCGTCGATGAAGAGCACGTCGTGCGGCTCCAGGTTGGTAAGCAGCGCCGCGAGGTCTCCTGCACGCTCGAGCACAGGCCCCGAGGTCTGCCTGAGGTTGACCCCCATCTCGCGGCTGATGATGTGGGCAAGCGTCGTCTTGCCGAGCCCCGGGGGACCGAAAAGCAGCACGTGGTCGAGCGTCTCCTGGCGCATTCTCGCCGCCTCGATGAAGATCTGGAGCTGCCCCCTGATTCTTTCCTGCCCGACGTATTCGTCGAGCACCCTCGGACGGAGTGCGCGCTCGATCGCCTCTTCCTGGGAAGATGCAGACCCCGAAATCAGCCTGTCCGATTCGATCAAGATGCCCCCCTGGAAAGCAGCTTGAGCCCCATCCTGATGCCTTCCTCGGTCGACAATGCGGGGTCAATCTGCTTCATTGCGTTCGAAGCCTCCTTCTCGCTGTAGCCGAGGGAGACGAGCGCATCCAGAACATCGCCCCTCGCGCCGGATGAAGGCATTGCAGGCCCTTCGATCTTGTCGCGCAATTCCAGGAGCAGCCTTTCCGCCGTTTTCTTGCCCACCCCGGGGATTTTCACCAGCCGTCCGGGTTCACCTGACTGGACCGCTCCCGCAAGCTCGCTGATCGACAATCCTGAAAGAACGGCCAGCGCAAGTTTGGGGCCGACGCCCGAAATCTTCAGAAGCTGCCTGAACACGCGCCGCTCGTCGTGGCTGGAAAATCCGTAAAGGACATGTGCGTCCTCCCTGACGGAAAGATGGGTATGGAGGGAAACGGTCTCTCCAAGAGCAGGCAGGATGTAGAACGTGCTCATTGGCACATCGATCTCGTAGCCTATCCCGCCCACGTCGACGAGGATCAGGGGCGGGTGCTTCTCGATCAGTTTTCCGGAAATCCTGCCGATCACGCTCTTCTCCCCATCCTGAAGGCGTTCCCTGCATGGGCATGACAGATCGCGCAGGCGAGCGCGTCGGCCGCATCGGCCTGGGGCGTTCCGGATAGATTCAAAAGCCTTTTCACCATTTCCTGGACCTGCTCCTTGGCCGCGTGTCCCTGCCCGACGACGGCCTGCTTAACCTGCAAAGCGGTGTATTCGGAAACCGGCAGGTTTTTCGATACCGCAGCGCATATCGCCGCCCCTCTAGCCTGCCCGAGCAGCAGGGTGGACTGGGGATTGACGTTGACGAACACCTTCTCGACCGACACTTCGACAGGCGCGTGCAGATCGATCACCTCCATCAGACCGTCGAGTATCGACTTCAGCCGATCCGGCAGTTCGCCGTCAGGCGTCCTGATGCAGCCGCTCGCCACGTATTCGAGCTTCTGCCCCTGTTTTTCGATGACCCCAAAACCCGTCACACGGAGCCCCGGATCGATTCCCAGTATTCTCACGGCATCCTTCACGATACGCGACGGGTTTTGGAGCGGCGCACTCAGTCCTCGATCACCGCCGTGGTATACACGGCCTGGACATCGTCGATGTTTTCCAGCGCATCCAGGAGCTTCTGCATCCTCACCGCATCTTCACCTGAAAAGACCGTCTCGTTCTCCGGGCGCATCGTCACTTCGGCAAATTCGGGCTTCATGCCCGCGCCTTCCAGCGCCTTCCTGACCCGCTCGAAATCCTGGGGGGAGGTGAGCACTTCGAAGCTGCCGTCTTCCTGGCTCAGGACGTCTTCCGCACCTGCCTCGAGCGCGACTTCGAAGAGCTTCTCCTCGTTCGTTTCAGGAGAAAAGATCATCTGGCCGCAGTGCTTGAAAAGGAAGGCAACCGATCCGTCCGTGCCAAGATTCCCGCCGTATTTAGTGAAGGCGTGGCGTACGTCGGCAACCGTCCTGACCTTGTTGTCGGTCAGGCAGTCGACCATCACGGCGGCGCCGTTGATGCCGTAGCCCTCGTAGCGGATTTCCTCGTAGTTGACGCCTTCCATATCGCCCGTTCCGCGCTTGATGGCGCGCTCGACATTGTCCTTGGGCATGTTGTTGTCGTAGGCCTTGTCGACCGCAAGACGCAGCCTGGGATTCGAATTGATGTCCCCGCCCCCGAGCTTCGCGGCAACGGTGATTTCCTTGATGAGCCGGGTGAAGATCTTGCCGCGTTTGGCGTCAGTTGCCGCCTTCTTGTGCTTGATGTTCGCCCACTTGGAATGTCCTGCCATGATGCCTTCCCGTCAAATAGTCGGATTCTAACATTTCCCCTGGCTGCACTTCCAGGAAAGGGATCCCCCTGCGCGCAGCGGAATGAGCGCGCCATCTCCGAAAGGATAGGATTCCGGGATCTCCCATGCTTCCTTGTATAGTTGGAGCTTTTCCTGGTTTCTCGGCAAGCCGTAAAAATCTGCGCCGTGAAAGCTCGCGAAAGCCTCGAGCCTGTCCAATGCGCCCGCCTCCTCGAAGGCTTCTGCATAGAATTCGATGGCCGCATGCGCAGTGTAGATGCCCGCGCATCCGCATGAAGACTCCTTGGCAGATTTCGCATGCGGCGCGCTGTCGGTACCGAGGAAATATTTCGGGTTTCCCGAAATGGCCGCTTCCACGAGCGCAACCCGATGGATTTCGCGCTTCAATACCGGAAGACAATAATGGTGAGGGCGGATGCCGCCGGAAAACATGGCATTCCTGTTCATCAGCAGATGATGTGCCGTGATGGTCGCGCCGATATCGTTCTCCTTCACGAAATCTACCGCGTCCTTCGTGGTGATGTGTTCGAAGACGACCTTGAGTTTGGAATGGCGACGGATGAGAGGGGCCAGCACCCTGTCTATGAAAGCCTTTTCCCGATCGAACACGTCAACGGCAGGGTCGGTGACTTCCCCGTGAACGAGAAGCGGCATGCCGCATTCGGCCATCTCAATAAGTGCAGCCTCGCATTTTGCGATGTCGGTCACTCCCGAATCGGAATTGGTGGTCGCCCCTGCCGGATAGTATTTCACCGCCTTCACGATGCCGCTCGATTTGGCGAAAAGAATTTCCTCTGCGGCGGTATTGTCGGTCAGATAAAGGGTCATGAGCGGCTCGAACCCCGATCCTTCGGGCAAAGCCTCCAGTATCCTCCGCCTGTAGGCGAGCGCTTCCTCGACTTTGACGACGGGCGGCCTCAGATTCGGCATGACAATGGCGCGACCGAAGCGGCTCGCAGTATGATGCAGTACGTCCCGCATCGCGGGCCCGTCCCGAAGATGAAGATGCCAGTCGTCAGGCCTGGTGATGGTCAGCATTTTGCCCCTCATTGACAAACCGACATTCTACACCGAATCAGGCTTTTCTTGACTTTCTCGCGGCTGTGGCGTAAAAAACGGTTGTGCTCGGCTTCAAGGTTTTATGCGGTCTTTGTCGTATGCGGTCTTGAAACCTGGTATGCGGGTTTCTCCCGATTTTTGATTACGACAAGGATGATTGATTATGGCAACAGGTACGGTTAAGTGGTTCAATGATGCAAAGGGCTTCGGTTTCGTGACGCCCGACGACGGCAGCGAGGATTTGTTCGCGCATTTTTCCGCGATCAACATGGACGGATTCAAGACCCTCAAGGAAGGCCAGAAGGTGAGCTTCGAGGTCGTTCAGGGCCCCAAGGGAAAGCAGGCTTCAAACATCAGGGCCGCCTGATTCCCTGAAACCGGAAAGAGCCCGCCACCCTTCACCTCCAAGGTGATAGGTGGCGGTTTTTTTTGATCGGGAGAACAACATCCAGAACAGGAACACCGCTCAATGGGTTTTCGGGACTTCGGTCCTGCTGCTTGCGCTCTGGCTGATCCACAGCTATCTTGCCGCGCTGGCCTGGGCGGGCGTCATTGCTCTGGCAAGCTGGCCGCTCTACCGCAGGTTCGAGCATTGCCTGACGGCTAAAGTCCGGCGTCTTGCGCCGCTCCTTTTCACGCTGCTCGTCGCGCTCCTTTTCATCGCGCCGCTCATCTACATTTTCTACATCATCGGGCATGAAGCCGGCCTGTTTGCGATGATGCTGATCGAAGCGCAGACGCATGGACTCCCCACACCTGCCTGGCTATCCAGAATCCCCGTGTTCGGAGATAACCTGCTCGCCTGGTGGAACAATGTCCTGAGCACACCGGGCGGGTTTTCCGCCTGGTTCCAGCGGCTGGGCCACGAGCCTATCCTTGACTGGATCAGGCTGCTCGGCTCCGCAATGATGC
>JAJZPK010000183.1 GCA_021811205.1 Pseudomonadota bacterium | reverse complement strand
TGTTGCTTTCTTGATTCGATAAAAAACAGTTGGAAATGAAGTGTTCTTGATGTAATTTCTGAGGTTGTGGGGGACGGTACGCTTGCGAAGAAAGGCCTCCTGTCCATCGTTCGCGCAGCGCGTCTTTCGCGTGCGACCATGGAAAACATCAGGCAGAATCTCTATTTTAGCCTTCGCCTGCAATCGCTTTCGGAGCCCTGTTGCGGCAATGGCAATGAGCTTCAGTCCGGTACCGATGATCGCCAATGCGATGCGGCTCGAACATGCGGAGCTTTGAAAGGATCTGGAAATCATGAACTGTTTGAAATCTGTTTTCTTCCTGTTGCTGATGCTTGTATTGTGCGCAGGTTTGTTCATATGGTCAGGCAGTTACGACATCGGAGCGGACAGTCCGCACTGGAAAATCACCTACTCGATTCTGAAAATCGCGCGTGAGCGGTCTGTTGCCTACCATGCTGCCGGAGTCAGGTTGCCTGCCAATCTGGACGATCCCAATATGATGCTGAAAGGGGCCGGTCAGTATGCGGCCATGTGCACGCATTGCCATCTGGCGCCAGGAATGAAGCATTCCGAGATACGTCCCGGGCTTTATCCCGAGCCGCCCAACCTCAGTCTGGCTCGCGTCGATGATCGGAAGGCGTTCTGGATCATCAAGCATGGGCTGAAAATGACTGGCATGCCCGCGTGGGGGAAGACCCACGACGATGCGACGGTCTGGAGCATCGTCTCCTTTTTGCATAAACTCCCGGACCTGAGTCCCGAGCAATACAAGCGCATCGTCGCAAAAGCGCCTCCTGACGACGACATGAATTGAGGAAAAACAATATGGTGGGCGAAACAGCAGACAATGCGGGCGCCTTTTCTGTCAGTCGCAACATTCCCCTGGGAACGGGGCCGGACCTAAAGATTCGTCGCGCCATCGAGAGCCTCGTTGAGCGGGATCTCGGCGTCACAGCGAAGATGATTCCAGGAAACCGCTTGCAAGTGGCCTACGATGCGTCGCGCGTCGGCATCAGGGATATAGAAAACTGGCTGAAGGAAGCGGGCATTGCAATCGGGCAGGGACTCGGCTGGCAAATGAAGTCGGCCTGGTATGCCTTTCTCGACGAGAATGCGAAGTCCAATGCCAGGTCTTCGGGCGGGGCATGCTGCAACCGTCCGCCTCCCGGAAGCGGGGAGGGGTGAGGCGCCTGTTCAGCCCAGCCTGTTGTCGGCCGGGTGATACAGGGGATCCTCGAGCACGTTGACTTCGATCATGCCGCGGGCCTTGTCGAGCAGTTCCAGGCAATCCGGGCTGAGGTGGCGCAGATGCAGCCGCTTGCCGGTTTGGGTGTAGCGTTCGGTCAGCAGGTCGATTGCTTCCAGCGCGGAGTGGTCCTTCACGCGCGCATGCATGAAGTCGATCACTACCTCGCTCGGATCATCCTTGGGCGAAAAAAGCGCCAGGAAATTCTGGGTCGACGCGAAGAAAAGCGAGCCGTGCAGCTCGTAGACCTTCCAGCCGCGCTCATCCGTTGACACGCGCGCCTCGATGCTTTTGGCATGCTCCCAGGCAAACACCAGCGCAGAAATGACGATGCCTGCGATGACCGCAATCGCAAGATCCGTCAGCACGGTCACCACTGCCACGGTGATGCCGACGACGATGTCGGGTGTAGGCACCTTGCCGAACAGTCGGAAGCTGCCCCATTCGAAGGTTTTTTCAGACACGACGAACATCACGCCGATCAGGGCAGCCAGCGGGATTTTTTCTATCCATTCAGAACCGAACAGGATGAAGCTCAGCAGGAAAAGCGCTGCAGCGATGCCGGAAAGGTTCTTTATTGCGCCATTGGTCACGTTGATCATGCTTTGCCCGATCATCGCGCAGCCGCCCATGCCGCCGAAAAAGCCCGTGACCACGTTGGCCACACCCTGGCCGACGCAGGCCCGATTGGGCATGCCGCGCGTCTCGGTCATGTCGTCTATCAGGTTCAGGGTCAGCAGGGATTCGATCAGGCCGATGCCTGCAAGGATCAGGCTGTAAGGCAGCACGATGCGCAGCGTGTTCAGATTGAACGGCACGTCGGGAATATGAAACTGCGGCAGTCCGCCCTTGATCGAGGCGAGGTCCCCGACCGTCTTGGTATCGATTCCGGCAAGGATTACCAGCAGCGAAACAACGGCGATCGCCGCAAGCGCTGAAGGGATCGTTTTCGTCAGTTTGGGCAGCAGATAGATGATGGCCATGGTGAGCGCGATCAGGGCGAACATGGTGTAAAGAGGTGTGCCGCGCATCCAGCTTGTGCTGCCGTCTGGATGGGTCACCTTGAAATGGCCGAGTTGCGCGAGAAAGATCACGATGGCCAGTCCATTGACGAAACCGAGCATCACCGGATGCGGCACCATGCGGATGAATTTGCCAAGCTTGAGCAGGCCGAATGCGACCTGGAAAACGCCCATCAAGACCACTGCGGCAAACAGGTATTCAACGCCATGACGCACCACGAGTGCGACCATCACCACGGCCAGCGAACCCGCGGCCCCGGAAATCATGCCGGGCCGCCCGCCGAACAATGACGTGATCAGGCTCACCATGAATGCCGCGTACAGGCCGACCAGCGGCTGGACATGTGCAACGAAGGCGAAAGCGACGGCCTCTGGGATCAGCGCCAGCGCGACGGTCAGTCCGCTCAGCAAATTGGTCCTGGTTTCGGAAATGTTGGTATTGTTCATCATGCACACCACAAAGAATCGCCCGCATGCGGGCAATTCGACAAATAATGGGGAATCAAGTTGGCAGCCTGTTGCAGGCGATCGTGAAACGCTGGGGTTACATCGAAAACAGCCAGATTGATCGAATCGGAATGATCGAGATTGATATTATACCCTACTATGCGCATTGGCCGGAAAGCCAAAAGGGCTGGCGCGAGCCAGACCCTTTGTACATGGCGGAGTTGGACCGCATTCTCAGCCCATCATTCGCCTCGTCAACCGATTGACGTGCGGTCAGTTGCAATTAGACCAATTCAAGAACAATATAAGGCGTTGCCAACTGAATGCTTGCAGACCTTTCTGGGATAGTTCAATGCTGCAAAAGAATGGAATCATAAGTGCCTTGCATACGAAAGTCGGAGCAGTGCGCTCAGGGTGCCAGCGAAACGATGTTGTGTATTGTCGCCACGAAACCGAAACAATTCAGTGGGATGTTGCATCATGATTGGCTGTCAGGATAACCAATTAATATTGAAAGAGTTCTACAGAATTCTGATGGATAGTTCCACTGTATGGCTGAATATACTGGATAAGCATGCCAGGGTGGTCGAGTGGAACAAGGCTGCGGAAATAATTAGCGGATACGGCAAGGATGAGGTGATAGGGGCAGACGGAATTTGGAAGATGCTCTATCCGGATGAGGGATATCGCAACAGCATCTATTTAAGAGCATTGGATATCATCAACAACAGAGATCTGGTTGTTGATTTTGAGACGACTATTCAGCGTAAGGACGGAAGCAGTCGCGTCGTGTTATGGAACTCCCATGATATCAAGGATGAAGAAGACAATGTTATAGGTTCGCTTGCGCTGGGAAGAGATGTAACGGAGCTTCACAACAGCACAAAAAAACTCAGGGCACTGACCGAGGAACTGGAACGCTCGAATCAGAGTTTGCGCCTTCTGAGTGAAGAAGACGAGTTGAC
>JAJZPK010000017.1 GCA_021811205.1 Pseudomonadota bacterium | reverse complement strand
TGCCCTCCAAGATCACCTCCATCAACCGCTCCATCGTCTATCTCGGCTTCAACACGGTCAAGAACCTGGCGCTCGGCATCGCATCGATCGGCGTGCTGCCCAGGGTGAACCAGGCCGACTTCGACATCCAGCATTACCTGAATCATTCCCTTTACGTCGCAGGACTCGCGAGAATGCTTTACGGAAGGCTGGCCCCAAAAGGAGACTCGACCGAGAGCTATATCGCGGGGCTCCTGCATGATTTCGGCAAGGTCGTCTTCGCTCAATTCATGGCCGATGAATTCAGACAGGCGCTCGAAATTTCGAAATCCGAGGGTATTCCCCTCTATCTTGCCGAACGGAAGATCCTTGGAGCGGACCATTGCCTGATGGGATCGATGCTTGCGGAAAAATGGCAATTTCCCGACGCGCTCGTCGACGCCATCCGGCATCACCATGACGAATCCTTTCAGGGCTCGGATACTCTGGTATGCGTGGTGGCGGCCAACCATTTGAGCAAGCGCCTTGGGGGAGAGGACTGCACGGAAAACCTCCCCGATTTCGTCGTAAAACGCATCGCTTCCATTGGCGAAATTACCGAGGAAGATGTCAGCCAGATCAGGAGCGAGGCCGAAATGTTCTCCAGGGTAGGCGCTTCCTGATGAAAATCAAGTTCTGGGGCGTGCGCGGCTCCATTCCCGTTCCCGGCCCGAGAACGGTCCGTTACGGCGGCAATACCACCTGCATCGAAATCAGGACCGACTCGGGAGACCTCATCGTCCTCGACGGCGGAACGGGCATTTTCCAACTGGCGCAATCGCTGCTCAAAGAGATGCCTGTCACCACGAACGTGTTCATCACGCACAGCCATTGGGATCACATCCAGGGTTTGCCCTTCTTCATCCCGCTTTTCGTTCCAGGAAACAAGCTGAAACTGCACGGCGCATTCGACCTGGTCTCGGGACGCGGCATCGACCAGGTGATGAATGTGCAGCTCCAGTACAGCTTCTTCCCCATCAGGACGGAGGAATTGAAGGCGTCGATCGATTATTTCACGCTGACCCCTGGACAGACTGTTGAAATCGGGGACGCGAAAATCACGCCTATCCTCCTCAACCATCCCGTCGTGAATTTCGGTTATCGCATCGACTGCAACGGAAAATCGGTCTTCTTCACGGGCGACCACGAACCGCCCTACAACATCTATTCACCCGAAGACCCCGATTTTTCGACCTACCAGCAGATCATCGCCGAAAGGGAAGCAGGCATCATGGCGGCCATCCAAGGCGTGGACGTGGTCATCGCGGACTCGAGCTATACGGACGAGGAATACGCAAGTAAAAAGGGATGGGGGCATGGGACGCTCGCCTCGTCGATCAGAATGGCGAAGGAAGCAGGCGCAAAAATACTCTATTTCACCCATCACGAACCGACGCGCAGCGACGATGATCTGGAGCGTCTCTTCGCGGGCATCCAGGAGAGCTTCCCGGCCGAAGGCATGGAATACCGCTTAGCCCGGGAAGGCGACGAACTGACGCTCTGATCAGCGCATTTCAGATTCAAGCCTCACTGTCTCGCCCGCCACCATGAAGGCCCCATACCCCCTGTGATGCAGCGTTTTCGGATCATGCACCGAAATATCGACATGCGCCTTCACCACCTCGAGAAAGAACAGCTCGTATTTCTTCATCCTGTCGACCACCTTGCATTCCAGATTCGCATAGCATTCCATGATGAGCGGTGCCGAAATCTTTTCGGCCTGCCCCTTCGTCAGGGAAAATGCCTCGAACTTGTCGATTTCCCGGCCCGAAGCATTTCCGCATGCGGCCACCTTTGCGCCGATCTCGAAGGTCGGAATGTTGATCGCGCATTCTCCGCTTTTCTCGAGCAGTTCATGACTGTAATTGAGCGAGCTGATCGCGCAGGCGACGATGGGGGGCTCGAATTCGATCATCGTATGCCAGGACTGGACCATGACGGTCTCCCTGCCCTCCCAAGCCGTTGCGATCAACACAACCGGCCCTGTCTCGATCAGCCCGTAAACGTCCTTCAATGGAAAATCCGATTTGGACATGGCCCATCCTGTGTCGGAAAGAGATTCCATTTTAGACGACGCGTTTCTCGGATGCGCGCCGCAATGCTATAATTTTTGCCATTTCCCGGAAATCGACATGACAGAACAACAGGACGAAAACCAGATCGTGGCCGAGCGCCGCGCCAAGCTCGCAGCCTTGCGGGAGCAGGGCATCGCCTTCCCCAACGACTTCGATCGACGCCATCTTGCATCCGAGCTGCATGACGCATACGATGGGTTCGACAATGAAGCCCTCAAGGAAAAAGGCATAGCAGTTTCGGTTGCCGGCAGGATGATGCTGAAACGCGTGATGGGCAAGGCGAGTTTCGCCACGCTGCAGGACATGAGCGGCAGGATCCAGCTCTACATCACCAACGACATTTCGGGCGTCACAGCCCATGATGCCTTCAAGCATTACGATCTGGGCGACATCCTCGGCGCCAAGGGCAAGCTCTTCAAGACGAAAACCGGCGAGCTTTCCGTCGAAGTCACCGAAATCAGGCTGCTTGCCAAATCATTGCGGCCGCTTCCCGAGAAGTTCCACGGCCTGACCGACCAGGAGCAAAAATACCGCCTGCGCTACCTCGACCTCATCGCGAGCCAGGAAACCAGGCGCGTATTCGTGGCCAGGTCGAAAATCATCCAGGCGATGCGGGAATTCTTTTCAAGGCATGGCTATCTCGAAGTCGAAACCCCGATGATGCACCCCATTCCGGGCGGCGCATCGGCAAGACCTTTCGTCACCCATCACAACACGCTCGACATGCAGCTTTATCTGAGGATAGCGCCTGAGCTCTACCTCAAGCGACTGGTCGTCGGCGGCATGGAAAAGGTCTTCGAGATCAACCGCAATTTCAGGAACGAAGGCATGTCGACCCGGCACAATCCCGAATTCACCATGATCGAATTCTACGAAGCCTATCGCGACTACCGATACCTGATGGATTTTACCGAAGCGCTCTTCAAGGAAGTCGCAGAGAAAGCGCTCGGCACCGTGCATTTCGAATATCAGGGAAAGAAACTCGATTTCGGCAAACCTTTCGAGCGGCTCACCCTCGCCCAGGCGATCATGAAGTACCATCCCGAGTACAACGAAGCGGATCTGCACGACAGGAAATTCCTGATTTCCAAACTGGACAGTCTGAATGCGCATTACAAGAAAACCGACGGCGTAGGCGGCCTGCAGCTCTCCCTTTTCGAGGAAACGACCGAGCACCTCCTGTTCGATCCCACCTTCATCGTCGACTATCCGGCCGAAGCCTCGCCGCTGGCCAGAAGGAATGACACCAACGCGTCGATCACCGACCGCTTCGAGCTTTTCATCGCCGGGCGCGAAATCGCGAACGGTTTTTCCGAGCTCAACGATCCGGAAGATCAGGCCGAACGCTTCATGGAGCAGGTGAGACAGAAGGAGTCGGGGGACATGGAAGCCATGCATTTTGACGCCGACTACATCCGCGCGCTCGAACATGGCCTGCCGCCCACCGCAGGCGAAGGCATAGGAATAGACAGGCTGGTCATGCTGCTCACAGACAGCGCATCCATCCGGGACGTGATCCTTTTCCCCCAGATGCGGCCGGTGGACTGAGCGATCCGGCTCGCCTGCATGCCGTCCAGGCGCTAGAATTACGGCATGGAGAAATTCGAGATCCCGATTGAAGGGATGCACTGCGTCAACTGCGCAGCCCGCATCGAAAAGGCCCTGAACGAGGTTGAAGGCGTTCATGCGAACGTCAATTTCGCCAATGAAAAAGCCTATGTCGAATTCGATCCGGGCAAGGCCGATCCGAATCGGCTCGTCGAGGTCGTCGAAAAGAACGGATTCAAGGTTCCCAGGGAAAAGGTGAACCTGACCATTTCCGGCATGCACTGCGCCAACTGCGCACTCACCATCGAAAATGCATTGAATGCCATCGAAGGGGTCGAAGCGAACGTCAATTTCGCTTCCGAAAAAGCGCTGGTTTCCTTTCCCAGGAGTGCCGTATCGGTATCCAGGCTCGTCGAAGCGGTCAAAAATGCCGGATATGATGCAACTATAGCGCAGGCCGAAGACAGCCGAAAAAAGGAAAGGCAGGAAGCCTACAGGAAAGATTTCAGGCTTGTCGTATTGTCGGCCTGCCTCACTTTCCCGCTTCTGCTGCACATGGCCGGGTTTTCTGTTCCCGGATACCTGCAGCTGATGCTCGCCACGCCGGTGCAATTCTGGGTTGGCCGCCGCTTCTATCTCGGCGCATATCATTCCCTCAGAGCGGGGAGCTCGAACATGGACGTGCTGGTTGCCCTAGGTACCAGCGTCGCCTATTTCTACAGCGCCACCGTCGTTCTTTTCTCGCTAAATCTTCACGTTTACTTCGAGGCAGGGGCTGCTGTCATCACGCTCGTCCTGTTGGGAAAAATGCTGGAAGCCAGGGCAAAGGGCAAGACCTCAGGCGCGATCGAGGAACTCGTGAAGCTCGCACCGAAGATCGCCCATGTCGAGAAGGACGGGAAAATAGCGGACATCGAAGCGAGCCTGGTCGCAGTCGGGGACGCTTTCATGGTGAAAGCGGGCGAAGCCTTCCCTGTCGACGGGATCGTCACCGAAGGCATCTCTTCAGCCGACGAATCCATGCTGACGGGGGAAAGCATCCCAGTCGAAAAGCGCCAAGGCGACAAGGTCTTTGCAGCAACGATCAACCAGACAGGTTCGGTGAAATGCAAGGCGATCAGCGTGGGCGAGCATACCCAGCTTGCCGCCATCATCAGGCTGGTGGAAGAAGCTCAAGGTTCGAAAGCGCCGATCCAGCGCCTTGCGGACAGAGTAGCCGGCATATTCGTGCCCGCAGTCGTGGCGGCTGCCGCCATCACACTGATTTCCTGGTGGCTATTGGGTCACCCAATGCATGGGCTGATCAATGCGGTGGCCGTCCTCGTCATTGCCTGCCCATGCGCCCTGGGCCTTGCCACACCGACCGCAATCATGGTCGGCATCGGCCAGGGCGCGAAATCGGGCATTCTGGTTAGAGATGCCGAAGCGCTCGAGCAGGCCGAGAAGATCGAAGTGCTCGTCGTCGACAAGACCGGCACATTGACCGAAGGAAAACCCGAGGTCAGTGAAATCAGCGCATTTGGCATTCCGGAGGGCGAATTGATGGCGCTCGCCATGGCGCTCGAGATGGGGTCCGAACATCCGCTGGCCAAAGCCGTCATCGAAAAGGGCAGGGCAATGAGGATTTCGCCATTGGAAGCGAGCGAATTCAACGCCATTCCAGGCGGGGGCGTAACCGCACTCGTCCAGGGCCAGCGCTGCTGGCTCGGCTCCCCTTCGCTCCTCATGGAAAACGGAATTGCTGTCGATCTTTCGCCCTGCGGCAAGACCCGGATTTGCATCGCGCGAGACAAGACCCTGGTCGGGACGATTGCTGTCTCCGACCGCTTGAGGCCGACATCGAAAAATGCGGTATCGAGGCTCAAAGCGATGGGGATCAAGGTCGTCATGATGACCGGGGACAACGAAGATGCTGCAAAAACCATTGCCGACGCGGCCGGCATCGACAACTATCTGGCCGGCGTACGCCCTGAAAACAAGGCCGGCGCGGTCCTCGATCTGAAGAGGGAAGGCAAATTCGTTGCCATGGCAGGAGACGGCATCAACGACGCCCCTGCACTCGCCGCAGCCGACGTTGGCTTTGCAATCGGTTCCGGATCCGACATCGCCATCGAAGCATCAGGCATCACCCTGATGAAAAGCGACATGGAAGACGTCGCGGACGCCGTGGCGCTTTCCAGGGCCACCTTGAAGAAAATCAGGCAGAATCTCTTCTTCGCCTTCTTCTACAACGTGCTCGGCATCCCGCTCGCTGCATTCGGCCTGCTGAATCCGGTCGTGGCGGGTGCCGCGATGGCGATGAGTTCAGTATCCGTGGTAAGCAATTCGCTGCTACTCAGGAAATGGCGCGCTACTTCCAGAACGCCCACCATTCGCCCTTAGGCTTGGTCTTGATGAATTTCGCTCGCCATTGCGGATAGGTCGCTTCGAGTATCCTGTAGGTATCGTCCCTGAGCTTGAAGAGTCCCAGCCTGTGATAGGCGACCAGCATGTCGACCAGCGCGTTTTCCGTTGCGGGCGTATCGGGAAAATCCTTCAGCACCTTCTGCGCCCTGTTGATCGAAGCCACGTAATCGCCTCGCCTCAGGTAGTAGTCCGCAACATGGATTTCATGCATGGCGAGCAGATTGGCGAGGTACTGCATGCGCGCTCGCGCATCGGGCGCATATTTGCTGTCCGGAAATCGCGTCACGAGCGACTTGAAGGCGTCGAATGAATCGATCTCGGATTTCGGATCGCGCTGGCTCATGTCCTTGGGCACCATGGAGGAAATGATCCCGGTCTCGCCAATGAAATTGGCCAGCCCCTTCATGTAATAGGCGTAGTCGACCGCAGGACTGTTCGGATGGAACTTGATGAAGCGATCGGCAGCCGCAATCGCGGATGCCTCGTCCTTGTTCTTGTAATAGACGTAAATGAGTTCGAGCTGGGCCTGCTGTGCATACCTGCCGTAGGGATAACGCGACTCGAGCTTCTCCAGAATGGTGGTAGCCTCAATGTAATTCTCGTCGGCGACCTTCGACATGGCCTCCTTGTAGATCCGCTCAGCAGACCAGGATTCAGGCACCGAATCGTTGTTACTGGGCAGTAATCCGCAACCCGCCAACATCGCGGCAAGAATTAAGGCTAAACTATGTTTCATGGAATATCCCGTCGGCAAACCTGAAGATTATACCCCATCCGGAACCAAGGAAATCAATTTCGTGATCCCATCCCAGCTGGCTGGGCTCAGGCTCGACCAGGCATTGGCCAAGCTTGCCCCCGAATATTCGAGAAGCCGCCTGCAATCCTGGATCAGGGACGAGCGGGTGAGACTGGACGGCGAATCCTGCAATGGCAGACAGAAGGTGTGGGGTGGCGAGTCGATTCACATCGAAGCTTCCCCCGATCCTTCGGACACCATCCACGCACCGCAGGAAATCGCGCTTTCCATCCTTTTCGAGGATGATTCCCTGCTGGTGATCAACAAGCCTGCAGGGCTCGTTGTACATCCAGGCAGCGGAAACCGGGAAGGCACGCTTCTGAACGCACTGCTCCACCACGATCCGGCGCTTGCGGCGATTCCAAGGGCTGGGATCGTCCACCGGCTCGACAAGGAAACAAGCGGCCTCATGGTCGTCGCAAAGACCCTGGAAAGTCAGACGAGTCTCGTGCGCCAACTCCAGGCGAGAAGCGTCAAGCGACAGTATTTCGCGCTAGTGCACGGCGCCCTGATGAAGGACGGTACGGTCGATGCCCCCATCGGCCGGCACCTGACGCACCGCACGAAAATGGCCGTCGTCAGCAAGGGAAAGGAAGCACGAACCCATTACAAGGTGATTCACTCCTTTTCGGGGTGTACCCTGCTCGAATGTTCGCTGGAAAGCGGCAGGACCCACCAGATCAGGGTCCACATGCAGCATATCGGCTATCCTCTAGTGGGCGATCCGGTCTACGGGAAAAGGCCGGCTTCTTCGAAAAATGCAGCACTGCTTGCCGCCTTCCCGAGGCAGGCGCTGCATGCGAAGCGCCTCGCCTTCCTTCATCCCGCAAACCTGGAACCCATGGCATTCGAATCCGAACTTCCCCATGACATGGCGCACCTTCTGGAGCTGCTTGCATGAATTTCATCCTGCCCGACTGGCCTGCCCCTCAAGGCGTCAAATCCCTGATCACGACGAGAGTGGGTGGCGTGAGTCTTCCCCCTTTCGAGAGCTTCAATCTCGGCAGTCATGTCGGCGACGATTCGTTGCATGTTTCCGAAAACAGGAAAAGACTCATCGACGTTTTGCCTTCTGAACCGAAATGGCTCAACCAGACCCACAGCACATGTGTCGTCGACCTAGACAAGGCGGAATCTTTCGAGGGGGACGCCGCCTTCACCAGGGCTCCCCGGATTGTCTGTGCCGTCCTCACCGCCGACTGCCTGCCCATCCTCCTTGCCGGAAAAGGCTGCGTCGGCGCCCTTCATGCGGGCTGGCGCGGACTCGCCGCAGGCATCGTCGAATCGACCGTGGAAGCCATGCAAGAAGCGGAGCTGATTGCCTATCTGGGACCTGCGATCGGGCAGGACGCCTTCGAAGTCGGCGAGGAAGTATATGACGCCTTCCCGCTTGAGTCCTTCGCCTTCAAACAGGGGAATCCTGGGAAATGGCATGCCGATCTGTATTCGATAGCGCGCGCCAGGCTCGAAAAACTCGGCATCAAGAAAGTCTACGGCGGCGCCTATTGCACCCTTGGCGAATCTTCGCGTTTCTTTTCCTATCGGCGCGATGGAAGAACGGGAAGAATGGGCTCGCTCATCTGGCTCGAAGAAGACTGACTCATCGGTTATAATGATGAATTTTAAGCCTTGTCTATGTCGATTCTTTCCTGGATCGTGTTAACGAGCACGGTGGGCGGGGCTGCGAGCCTGCTGCTCGCAGGATCCTTCGCCCTCAGCCTGCGCGCTTCCTGGGTCCCGACCCTCGTCAGCTATGCGGTCGGCGCGCTGCTCGGCGCCGCATTCCTCGAGATCCTGCCAGAAGCCTTCAGGCTGACCAAGAATCCCGGCGTGATGACGGGCACGATCCTGTTCGGCATTCTGCTTTTCTTCATTCTGGAAAAGCTGGTGCTTTGGCGCCACTGCCATACCGAAGATTGCGAGGCGCACGAATCGCACGACCATGGCCGCAGCGGTCTCATGATCATGATCGGGAATACCTTCCACAACTTCGTGGACGGGATACTGATCGCAGCAGCCTTTTTGAGCGACATCCATCTGGGCATCGTCACGGCGATCGCCATCATTGCCCACGAAATTCCGCAGGAAGTCGGCGACTTCATGATCCTGCTCCACTCCGGATATTCCAAGCGGCAAGCCATCTTCTTCAATCTGGCTTCAAGCGGCGCCACCCTTATCGGCGGCATGCTTGCCTACGGCATTCTCAAATCGATGCAAGGCATCGTCCCGACGCTGCTCGCTCTTGCGTCCTCTTCCATGATCTACGTTGCAGTGGCCGACCTGATCCCTGGATTGCACAAGCGCACCGAAATCCGCGCAACGATCCACCAGGTCCTTTTGATTTCTCTGGGCATCGGTTCCATTATCGCCGCAGCCCGCCTCGCTGAATAGGTCGACATGTCCGCTCCGAAAATTGGTTTCGTTTCCCTGGGTTGCCCCAAGGCGCTCGTCGACTCCGAACACATTCTCTCCAGGCTGAAGGCCGAGGGCTATGCCATATCTCCCGATTACCAGGGCGCAGACATGATCGTCGTCAACACCTGCGGATTCATCGACAGCGCAGTCGATGAATCCATGGACGCGATCGGCGAGGCCTTGCAGGAGAACGGGCGCGTGATCGTGACGGGGTGCCTCGGCGCAAGAGGCGCAATCGTCAAGGAAAGGCATCCCGGCGTGCTCGCCGTGACGGGCCCCCACGCCCTGGAAGAAGTCATGCAGGCCGTGCATGCGCATCTGCCCAAACCGCACGATCCATTCATCGATCTCGTCCCGCCGCAGGGAATCCGGCTGACCCCCAGGCATTACGCCTACCTCAAGATTTCAGAAGGCTGCAATCATCGCTGCACCTTCTGCATCATCCCGACTCTCAGGGGAGACCTGGCGAGCCGTCCCATTGGAGAAGTGATGAAGGAAGCCGAAGCCCTGGTTTCTTCAGGCGTGAAGGAGCTCCTCGTGATCTCCCAGGATACCAGCGCATACGGCGTCGACATCAAGTACCGGAGGGGTTTTGTCAACGGCCGTCCTGTCAGAACGCGCATGACGGAACTTGCAAATGAACTCGGCAATCTCGGCGTCTGGGTGAGGCTGCATTATGTCTATCCCTATCCGCATGTCGACGAAGTGATTCCCCTGATGGCCGAAGGCAAAATTCTTCCCTATCTGGACGTGCCATTCCAGCATGCGAATACGCGGCTGCTTAAACTCATGAAGCGCCCCGGAAACAGCGAAAGCAATCTGGAGCGCATCCGTGCCTGGCGCGACATCTGTCCGGACATCGCCATCCGCAGCACGTTCATCGCGGGTTTCCCTGGGGAGACCGAATCCGAATTCGAATCGCTCCTCGAATTCATTGAAGAAGCTGAGCTTGACCGGGTCGGCTGTTTCCCTTATTCGGCCGTGGAAGGTGCAACAGCGAATGCCCTGCCCGACCCTGTCCCTGAAGAACTCAAGGAAGAACGGGTGGCGCGCCTCATGGCGCTGCAGGAAGAAATCAGTGCAAGAAAGCTGGCAGCGAAAGTCGGCAAAACAATGCAAGTGCTCGTCGAAAGTGTTGACGAGGAAGGTGCCATCTGCCGAAGCCCCCATGACGCACCGGAAATCGACGGTCAGGTCTATGTGGCAGGCGCATCCGCTTTGAAGACGGGCGATTTCGCGCAAGTCAGGATAATCGATTCTGATGAACACGATCTTTGGGGGGAACTCGCATGAAGACAGCTCTGCTTTTCCTATCTGTCCTGTCCTGTCTCATCTGCTCCTTCCCGGTTTCGGCAAGACACCTGCAAGGGAGGCCGAGAATCGACCAGTATTTCGCATCGGCAAATCCTGACGAAAAACTGGCCTTCCTGATCGCCATGCCCAAGGGCGGCGATCTCGACATGGAACTCGCGGGTTCGGCCTATGCCGAAACGATCATGGCCAGCGTGGCGAAAAAAGGGGGGTGCCTCGACAATACGCTTGCACTGCAGCCCCCATCCTGCAAGGAAGACCAGATCCCGGCCAGGAATCTGCTTACTGATCCCGAGCTCTATCGGCACATGCTGGATGCCTGGTCTTTTCCAGAATCCCAGGGAACCGATCGTGAGCGCTTCTTCAGAACGCTCGGAAAATTCGCAACGGCAACGCATGGCATGACAGGCGAAATCCTCGCAAACATGGCCTCCAGCGCTGCAAGAGAGCATGTCATGTATCTGGAAGTCGAAATCGAGCCTGATGACGGAGTACGAGCCCTGGGCAAGAGGATTGGATGGGACGACAACTATCAGAATACGTTGAACAATCTCCAGAACAACGGCATTTCGAGACTCGCCAAATCGTCGACCGATGTCATCCGGATGATTGAGGCAGAAAAAAACGGACGCCTTCATTGCGGCATGCAGGATGCCGATCCAGGATGCAGGGTTGCCATCGGATACCTGTACGGCATTGACCGGGCGAATTCGCCTGGAGAAGTTTTCGCGCAATTGGAAGTCGGCCTCGAACTCGCTTCCATGCCCAATTCCGGATTCTCAGGCATTCTGCTCAAGGGCGCGGAAGATCAGACGCTCAAGGATTTCAACCTTCACATGCAGATGCTCGACTATCTGAAAACCCTCCATCCCAAGGCGCATGTGGCGGTGAACGCAGGAGAACTGACCCCCGAGCTTGCAACTCCGAAAAATCTCTCCTTCCATGTCAGCGAAGCCGTCATGCTCGGTCATGCGCAAAGAATAGGTGCCGGATCAGACATCATGTATGAAGTGCCTGATCTTCCCGGAAAGCTTGCAAAGATGAAGGTTCTGGTCGACATCTGCCCGTCCAGAATTCGCGCCGTACTCGGAGACAATGCCGATCCGCTTCGTCTGTACCTGAAGCATGGCGTACCCGTCGCGATTTCGAGCTGCGACGGGGGTCTCCTGAGAAGCGAGCTCCCGTCCGAATACCTTAAAGCATCGCTTGACGACGATCTCACCTATGCAAATCTGAAGCGGATCGCCAGAGACAGCCTCGAGCGCTCTTTCCTGCCCGGCAGAAGTCTTTGGAGGAATGCAGAAAGATTCTCCCCTGTCAGGCAGTGTGAACGGGACGTGATGGTCGGCAGGCTGCTGACCTCGTTTTGCCAGGATTATCTGAATGCCAACCGCAAGGCGAAGCTGGAATGGCAGCTTGAGAGTGAACTCAAGGCATTCGAGAGACGCTACTGAATCCGTCCAGAAGGAAGATCCATTTTTTTCCCGAAGCGCCGAGCAGTCTCACATATGCAGTGAAGGGCTGGCCTCTGGCAAGCTTTTTCTGCATGTCGGAAAGCACGTCGAATGAAACGGCCATCCAGTATGTTTTCCCTTCTTCAGTCACCTCGACTTCGTTGCCGTATTTCTTGTCGAGCATGGGAAAATCCCGGTCGACCCCGAAAAAGCCTGACAGCACCTGTTCGGTAGCCGGGGTAAGCGGACGGAGTTTGCCCGCGTAGACCACGTTCGATCTGAAGGCATAATTCTGCTTGAGCACCACGAATCCGCCATGCTCGGCGCGCGAAGCGATCGCGACCCCATCGGCAAGCTTCGCCGGAAAATAGGCTTCCCATTTGGCAAAAGCTGCCTGTGAGAAAAGCAATGCAAGAAAAATCCATTTCCTCATGTCAATCCCTCAATTGCACCGCCTCGGGGCGGTGTATATGATAACCTTGCGCGTAGTCCACGCCAATTGCCCTCAACGCATCCATGATTTCCTGTGATTCGACGAACTCGGCGATGGTCTTCAGTCCTGCCACATGCCCTATTCTGTTGATTGCTTCGACAATTGCGCGATCCATCGGATCATCGGCAACCCCCTTGACGAAGCCGCCGTCCATTTTCAGATAATCGACCGGAATGGCCTTGAGATAGGAAAATGAACTCATGCCGCTGCCGAAATCGTCCAGGGCAAAGTGGCATCCCATGGAACGGATCTTGCCGATAAAGCTGACAGCACGCTTCAAATTCGAGATCGCAGCTGTTTCAGTGATCTCGAAGCATAGCCGCTCGGGTTGAATGCATCCCTCGGCTATCGTATCGCTGATATACTGGTAAAAGGTTTCATCGCTCAAGGAGGCACCGGAAAGATTGACGAAACTGATCCCCTCGTCGGAAGAATTGGCAACCAGGTTCACGGCATGCCTGACCACCCATCTGTCGAGCATGGGCATCAAACTGAAGCGTTCTGCGGCCGGGATGAATATGCCCGGCGGTATGAGATTGCCGCTCTCGTCAATCATCCTGAGCAGCAATTCATCCCTGGGCAAGACGCAGTCCGAATTGACACGGACGATCTTCTGACTCCACAGCACGAAACGATCTTCGTCCAGCGCCTGCCTGATGCGCATTGCCCATTCCATTTCGCCGCGACTGCGAAGCAGATCGGCATCATCAGACCTGAACACGTACAATCTGTTGCGTCCCTGCTCCTTTGCCGCATAGCAGGCCACATCTGCTGCACGCAATGCATCAGCAGGATTCGTCATGCTTGCAGAGATCGGAACCAATCCGATGCTGCCCCCCACAGTAAAGCTCTTTCCATTCCAGACGAATCTGAATTCATTGATCGCCTTCAGCAATTTTTCAGAAACTTCAACTGCATCATGAACCGGACAGTTCAATAGCAGAATGCCGAACTCGTCCCCTCCCAGCCTGCCCAACGTGTCGGCATCCCTGATCTGCTTCCTCAGCAGCATGGCAAGTTGCTTGAGCAATTCGTCGCCTGCAGCATGACCGCATGTGTCGTTGATCAGCTTGAACTGGTCCAGATCGAGATAAAGCAATGCCTGGTCATTCGACTTCGCCTCATGCATGGCATTTTTAAGACGCTCTTCGAATTCGAACCGGTTGACCAGCCCCGTCAGGGCATCGTGGAATGCCATGTGGCGTATGGTGGCCTCGGCTTTGCGGTGCGCACGCCTGATTTCAGCATCCCTGATCGCTCGTTCGAGAGCTGGAACCAGCCTCGCAAGATTGCCCTTCATCACGTAATCCTGTGCGCCGGATTTCATCGCGCCCACCGCGACTTCCTCTCCGATGCTCCCGGAGACAATGATCACCGGCAGATCGGCATCGTATTCCTTGACGATCCTGATCACTTCAATTGAATCGAGATTCGGCATGCTGTGGTCTGCCACGACTGCGTCCCACTCCTCGCGATTCAGCGCAGATCTGAGCCCTTCTTCGCTCCAAACTCTTTCAAAATCCGGGTCAAAGCCGCCTTGCCCGAGCGCGCGCAGCACCAGGAGCATGTCGTCCTCCGAATCCTCGACGATGAGAAAACGAAGTCTATTCACCGGCAGCCTCGTTGAGCACAAGCCAGTAAAGACCGAGTTGCCTTGCCGCATCGAGAAATTCGTTGAAGTCGACTGGTTTGCGCACATAGCTGTTTGCGCCCAGATCGTAGCTCGAAACGATATCCTGCTGTTCGCTGGACGATGTGAGCACGACAACAGGAAGGCGTCTGGTTCTGGGGTCCGCGCGCAACCGCCTGAGTACTTCGAGGCCGTCAACCTTGGGCAGTTTCAGGTCGAGCAGGATGACTTGCGGCTGCACCGAAGTATTCCTGTTTGCATAAACGCCTTCCCCGAATAGATAATCGAGCGCCTCCTGCCCGTCCGTGACCTCGTCGATCTGGTTGGCGATGTTGTGCCGTTTGAGTGCCCGAACGGTCAGTATCCTGTCGTCCGGATTGTCCTCCACCAGCAGAATGACCTTGCTTCCCATCTTCCTCCTCCACCTTTCTTCATTATTTATTTAAGAACAAAATAGAAACATGCGCCTTTTTTCACCTCGCCTTCGGCCCAGACACGCCCGCCATGCCTGTTGACTATTCTCTGGACCGTGGCCAAGCCTATTCCCGTTCCCGGGAACTCGTCCTCCGTGTGCAGCCGCTGGAATGCACCGAACAGCTTGGATGCATAGCGCATGTCGAAACCTGCGCCGTTGTCCCTGACGAATAAAACACGCTCGCCATCCTGCCGCATGCTGCCGAATTCGATGAAAGCATCGGATTTCCCTTTCGTGAATTTCCAGGCATTTCCCAGAAAATTCTGGAGCATGATGTAAAACAGTCCTGCATCTCCCATGGCAATGAGCCCTGATTCTATGGAAACGCCGACTTCGCGCCCAGGCTCAGACGCCCTGAGCCCTGACACGATTTGTTCGGCCATGACTGAAAGATCGACATCGGCATGCGCCAGCTCTGTCCGCGTCACCCTGGAAAGCTGCAGCATGTCGTCTATCAGCATACCCATTTTCTGGGCCGCCCCCCTCACGCGCTTCAGGTATCCCATGGCTGATCCATCCAGCTTGTCGCCGTAATCCTCGACGAGCGCCAGGCTGAAACCGTCAATGGATCTCAATGGCGCGCGCAGATCGTGCGACACCGAATAGCTGAATGCCTCCAGTTCACTGTTCGCCGCTTCCAGTTCCCGGGTGCGTTGCCGTACCATCTCCTCGAGATGGTCTTGATGCATTCTGATCTGTTCATCGTTTTCACGTATCCGCTTGTCTGCCGCCTCAATCGCCCGTCCCAGAAGTCCGTATTCGTCGCGTCTGCTGGCCACGGCTGGAACAGAAGCACCGCCGCTGCCCAGCAAGGGCAGGACGGCCCGCAGATTTTCCAGGGGCGTTGTGATCCAGCGCGCGAGAACCAGGCCGAATGCGCCAGTCGCGAGCATGATCGCAACCACATATGCAACGAAGTGCGTCAGATGCTTTCGGATGAACAACCTGAAAGGCGTCACGTCGAATGCCATGACCAGACTGCCGATCTTCTCGCCGCCGAAAAGCACCGGCTCGGCTATCCTGACCCGACCCGCCGCATCCGCCGGCCAGGAAATCTTTCCTGGAAATTTCGGCACAATGCCGTCATAAGGCTTAAGCAGGGGATGTCTTTGCGGATCGGTTGAACCGGCGACATTGCCTGAATTGTCGAGAACGGCTATTTCATCGAGAAAATACAAACCGCCCTTACCCGCCGACCTGCTCTGATCCTTCAGGTTCGCGAGCTTGCTCCAGAGATCGAAATATTTGCCATAGCGCAGATCGTCAGACACCATCAGTGCTGAAAGCGCGGCGACGTTCGTTGCCTGGCTTTCCAGGGTGACATGCCATTGCCTTCTGACATTGACGTAGTTCTGGTAGGCATACAAAAAGATCGCGGCAACCGAGAATAAAACGATCGCCAGGCTGATCTGGCGGAAAAAGGACTGGAGCAGCCAGTTCTTCACTGCAGACTTCGACTCGATGGCCTGATCGCATCCAGCATTTTCGCTATGGGCCGATAAAATGAGGCCGGTTCAGTCACGAAGCCGTCCAGACCGAGATTGCTGATCGCGACACCCCCTCTTGCGCCGGGCTTCATTCCTGTCAGGGCGACTTGAAGACGTTTCATGACTCCAGTGTCGACTTTGGGTCCCGCAACGATGGGTGTGAAGGGATACGGACCCATGCTCTGCAGCACTTTCAGCTTTCGCGCCGCATCGGGGTGTGCCTGCACGTACTCGACCCAGACATACTCGTCGACGGCAGCAACGTCGGCGAGGCCGCTGAGCACCGCTTCTATGCTGCGTTCATGGGAACCCGCGTTGATAAGCAGCCTGAAGTAATGGTAGATGTCTATGTTCTGTTCGTGGAGCGCATAATCAGGAGAAACGAATCCGGAATTCGAACGTATGTCGGAATAGGCCAGCACATCGCCCTTGAAATCCGCCAAACGCTTTTCTTTGCGTCCGCGCCTGGTGATGATCAGGCTGTGATAAAGCGGCTTCCCGCGAAACAGTGGAACGGCCACAAGCTGCTGGCCGTATGTCTCGTGATCCTCGACGAAAGGCGCGCCGCAGGCCCACCCCACAGAATCCGGATCGTCCCTGAGAATGTTCGAAAGCTCGGTATAACTGGATGCGTAAACGACATGCATCGGATAGTCGGCGCTTTCCGAAAGAACGCGCACGAACCGCTCGAGACGTTGCGCATTCCCGGAGTTGACCACCACGCCGCTCACGACGAAGGCATGGGAAGCCAGCGCCATGGAATAGCTGGCCACCAGCAGGGAAAGAACAACAAGCCCTTTCCCTAAGAAAGAATACCTCGCCATCCGTTCCTGCCTTTTTAGTATAGGTATGTGAACTGCGGCTTTCAGACTGCAAAACCATTATCGCGGTATTTCACCTGCGATTGCAACCTCTACCCATCGAAAAAGCCTATAGCCTCCTCGAGCACACGGGTGCGCTTCATCGGCGGCAGGCTTTGCCAGATCTTCCTGCCGTAGGATTTCGAAATCAGCCTCGGATCGCAGATCATCAAGACTCCCTTGTCCGTCTCGCTCCTGATCAATCTCCCCGCCCCCTGCTTCAATGCCAGTACCGCATGGGGAAGCTGGAATTCCATGAAGGCATTCCCCCCCTCGCGGTTGATTTTCTCTATCCTGGCCGACAGTACGGGGTCGTCTGGCGGCGCAAAAGGAAGCTTGTCGATCACGACAAGCGACAACGCCTCACCCCTCACATCCACGCCTTCCCAGAAGGACTGGCTGCCGAGCAAAACAGCGTTTCCAAGTCGCCTGAATGATTCGAGCATGGCATGCTTGGCGCCTTCGCCCTGGACCAGTATGGGAAAATCCATGCCGTCTGCGGCAAATCGCACCTTGAGCAATTCATGCGCAAGATGCATCGCTTTCAGGCTCGTGAAAAGCAGGAACGCTCTCCCGCCGCTTGCGCGAATGAGCGGCACGGCTGCATCCACCACGGCCTCGGTATGCTCCCGCCTGTTGGGTTCGGGCAAGGCTTCGGGGACATAAAGGAGCGACTGGTTGGGATAATCGAAAGGGCTGTCGAGGCAAAGCGTCCGTGCTTCATCAAGGCCCATCTGCTCCAGATAATGTGAAAAATTTCCCTTCATGGAAAGCGTTGCCGAAGTGAAAATCCATGATTTCGGCCGGGCCTCGATCTGGTCAGCGAACAGCTTCGCAATCGACATCGGCGTCGAATTGAGCTGCAGCGACTGGCTGTAGACTTCAACCCAGCGGACATATTCCCCCGAATCGTCGCTTATCCAGTTTTTCAGCTTGCGCAACATGTCAAAGGCCCTGTCCCTGCAGTTCGCCAGCCCTTCGCTGCGTTCTGCCTGAAGTTCAAGCAGCCCCAGAAATGCTTCGAGGCTTAGCTTGAGTGCAGCCAGTGCAGAAAAAAAAGGCTTGTCGAGCGATGCGAAGGAAAACCTGGATTCGCCATCCGGCACGGCCAGTCTCAGGTCTCTTGCGCATTTTTCGAATTTGCTTGAAGCTTCAGGCAATGCAGCAAAATCCTTGGCGGAAATCGCAGACTCGATTTTAGCATCGCGCGCAAGCTCGACCATCTGCCCGATTCCCACCGACTCTCCCAAAAAAAGGCTCGCGATCTCGGGCAATTGATGGGCTTCGTCGAAGATCACGGTATTGCAGGCAGGCAGCAGTTCGGCCACGCCCTCGTCCTTGAGCATCACGTCCGCAAAGAAGAGATGGTGATTGACCACGACGAGATCCGCCTGCATGGCTTTTTTTCTCGCCTCCAATACGAAGCACTCCTGATGATTCGGGCATTCCGAACCGAGGCAGTTCTCGCGGGTGGACGTCACGAAAGGCCAGATGCCTGCATCTTCAGGCACTTCGACAAGCCCCGCCTTGTCCCCGTTTTTCGAATGTTCGGCATGGCGCTCGATGAGCGCGAGATAGGCCGCATCTTCCCTGGAAGGGAGGCGTCCTTCCTGCAATGCACGCCCCAGATGATAATGGCAGATGTAATTGGCGCGCCCCTTGAGGAGCGCCACGTCGAGCGAAAGCCCGAGCGCCTTCAGCATGACCGGAATGTCGCGCGAATAGAGCTGGTCCTGGAGCGTCTTGGTGCCTGTCGAGACGATGATCTTTCCGCCGGAGAGGATGGCCGGAGCAAGATAGGCAAAGGTTTTTCCAGTTCCCGTCCCGGCCTCGATGACGATCACGCTGTTTTCCGATATAGCGTCCAGCACGGCTTGCGCCATTTCCGTTTGCTGGCTTCTCGAACTGAACCCGGCAATGGCCAGCGAAATGGGGCCATTCTCGGAAAAAACGGATTCGATGTCTGGAATAGTCGGCAAAGGCATAGCGTGCCGATTATACCCCGATGCACGCTCTAATCAGCGATGCGAATATTCCGGTTTCTTGTTGAAGAACTCGAAGCAGCGCTTGATCTCCCTGGTCTGGGATTCGGTCTGCCCGACAAATTCCACGCCGCACATCCTGTCTTCTCCATCCATCCTTATCCAGGCGACCCTCCCGGAAATCTTCAGAGGAGCCTGCTTCATGTACGATTCGGCGTCGGCAGAAGGCAGGAGAATCTCCATCTCGATCGGCTTCTTCTCGTCTACTTCGTCCGTGAGCATCAGCTTCAATCCGGTCAGACTGAAATCCTTGGCAAGCGATTCGATCAGTCTGCCTTCCTGGAAGGCGTGAACGAGCAACGTGTGGTTGGCCCGCGGATGCTTTCTTTTTTCGGAAGCGAATGTTTCCTCCTGCTCCCGATGATTGAAGACGAAACCCTGCATCAAGACGTTGAGGCTTTCCGTCACCTCGTACAAATTGTCGCCGATATGGGCCGTCGTTTCGACTTTCGCCGAATTCTCGCTCAGCACCTGAAACAGTTTTTTCAGGGTGGCATCCATGAACTGCAGGCGCTCCACCTGCTCCCGGCTGACCGTCGATATGCTGTTGTTGGCTCTGGCCGTTTCGGTGACGTTCGTGGACATGAGTTCAATCACCTTGGCCGTTTCGTCCGCTTTTTCCTGGCTGACATGCACTTCCTCGACGACAGTCTGCATGGTGGCGGTGACCTTCTCAACCTTTCCGCTCAGCTCGCCGATGATGCTCGACACTTCTCCGGCAGAACTCGATGTCTTCTCCGCCAGTTTGCGGACTTCGTCCGCGACGACTGCAAACCCTCTTCCCGATTCTCCCGCCCTGGCCGCCTCGATGGCCGCGTTCAGGGCGAGCAGATTGGTCTGTTCTGCTATCGCCTGGATCGCATCGATAATGCTGTGTATGTGTTCGGCAGCCTGCTTGAGCTCGAGGATTTCGTTTTCTGCTCTGTGAACCTGCTGTACGGTATGTCCCATTCTGGCAATGTTGGTCTGCACGGTCTTGATGCCATCGCGCGCTTGAATTTCCGTATTTTCAGCGCTATTGCAGGCCTCCAGCGCCAACTGCCGGACCATTTCCGAAATGCGCTTCAGTTCTTCGGTTGCCTTGGATGCCTCTTCGGAGCGGCTGTTTTCTTCCTGCCCAATCTCGGCAATTTCATGGGAAACGGTCGCGATCTGGTAGGCGGACTGTCCCATCTGCTTTCCGCTTGTCTCGATGCTGCGCATGATCGTGTTGAGCTTGCCGAGCATATCGTTGAAGCTGTGCTGCAATATGCCGAATTCGTCTCTGCTCCCTTCTACAACGCCTTTGGTGAGATCCCCTTTTTCGACCGATTTGAGCGCATCGCACAATGCCTGAATGGGTTTGACGAAAAGATTCGCAACGAAACCGATCACCAGAAACTGGATCACGAACTCGATACCTGATTCCCAGAATGAATTGAACACATAGGCGTCATGGTTGGCCTGCAACTGGCTGACGATGAACGTGGAGACATGGTTGTTCTTTGCAATCACGACCAGCTTCTCCAGTTCGTGTGCAGCGATCATGCGATTGTAAATCGTGGTGACCATCGTGACGACGAAGAAGCCGAGCTGAAATTTCCAGCGTATGCTCAATGACGAAATCCATTTCCCCATGTTCCCCCCTGTTATCGTCCGTCATTTCTTGATTATTAAGGCACCGGGG
>JAJZPK010000016.1 GCA_021811205.1 Pseudomonadota bacterium | reverse complement strand
TTCCGATCTAAAAACAATTCATCATTCGAGCGGTAAATCTTCTTTTGGCTCGTCGATAGATACATCGGACATTCACTTGCCGAGAGGGGGCTTCCGTTCGGGCGGTGATGATGAATGATGTCGTGAATTTCCTTTCCCATGAGGTCTTCACGGGGCCAGCCCAGCATCTTCTCGCCTTCCCCGTTGATGTAGATCAGGCACCCCAGACTATCGAGCATGTAAATGCCTTCGCCAATATTGTCCAGAATGGCGTGCAGACGCTGCCTCTCTTCTTCGATTGTTTGCTTGCTTGCCACCTGTTCCGTGATGTCGGTGCGAATGGCGATGTATTCTTCGGGCTGGCCTCGCACGTTGAGAAACGGAACGATGGTTGCATGTACCCAATACAATTTCCCGTCTTTCCTGCGGTTGCATATATTCCCGCTCCAGACATTTCCGCTCGCAATTGTTGCCCAAATGCCCGCATAGAACTCCGGAGGGTGAACACCGGTCTTCAGCAATCTGTGATTCTGACCGATCAACTCCTCCCTTGAATATCCACTCGTCGCGCAGAAAAGCTCATTGGCGTAGGTGATGCGTCCCGTCACATCGGTCATGCTGACAATTGCATGCTGATCCACGGCCTCCTGTATTCTTTTTCGCCTCTGTTCAGACAGGTTCGCTTTTTTGCGTGAGATCATGAAAATGATTGCCGACAAGCCTGACATCGTCATCAGCAGCAGCATGGCTAAATCGCGGTTCAGCCGATAACCCGCCTTTCTCTGGGCGAGGTAACTGTTGGATTCAAGTTCGACGTACTGGGTGAGCGTTCCGTCCAAGATGCGAATATCGGCCGACAACCCGCGATCGATGCCTGCAACCTTGGCATCTGAAGCATAAGTATCCCCCCTGAATTCATTTATTTCATTCAGGTATCTGTCGCTGATTCCCTGATGCGCCAGGACAATTGAATCCAGTTTTGGAAGCAGTTCCCGCTTGAAACGCGCATCTCCTGCAGCCAGCTGCTTCATGGCCTCGCGGGCTTTGGCTGCATGCATGATGAACGAATTTCTTTGAACGATGAATTCAGACCGATGCTTTTCCCATTTCTTGCGATCTTTTCCGCGCAGCCAAACGTCCTTGGCCAGCTTGACCTCCTTGACAAAGGCGACGCTGAGCAGCCCTATTTCGTCCGAAGCCACAATTTCCTGTCTCAGCCGGACAATTGCGCCATTCTCCTTCACGAATGAGGAGTTGAGGGTGTACAAGCCGAACAACCCCATCACCATGATCATGCCAAAGAGCGCATAATCCAGTACGTTCCCTGCAACCACCTGGGAGATTTTGTTTTTCACCGCTATTTGCCAGAAGAAGAAAAGTACATGTTTAGCTATATCTTCATCGTTGAAATTATAGCAGTTGGAATCAATGCCACCCGCGATGGCCTGGCATGACTGCCTCCATATTAGCCGGCCCCAAACTTGAGGCACAAGGGAATTCAGGACAATTTCAACAACCAGTTGGTAATTTTCCTGTTCAGTTGATAATCTTTCATTATATGGGGTTCCATTTCCTGGTTGAGAATCACGACTTAAATTTGCATGCATAACCGCAAAGTTCAATCCTGATTGAGTTACTGCTTGGGAGGGTGTCATGAAAGGCAAGGTTGTTCCCACTACGCGCGAAAAGGTGATGCGTGAAAACGACTTCATCGTGTCAAAAACGGACACGAAGGGAAGAATAACCTATGGAAATGAAATATTTATAGAATTCTCGGGATACACCGAAGAGGAGCTCATAGGCACCCAGCACAATATTATCAGGCACCCTGACATGCCCAGAGGCGTTTTCAAATTCCTCTGGGATAATATCGCCGCAGGAAACGAGGTATTCGCTTATGTGAAAAACCTTGCGAAGGATGGAAGCTTTTATTGGGTTTTTGCCAACGTTACGCCGGACTACGATTCGAGCGGAAACATCATAGGCTATTTCTCCGTGAGAAGAGCCCCCAACAGGACATCTGTCGCCACCATCGAGGGGCTGTACCGGAAAATGCTCGAAATAGAAGAACAGGCCGGTCCCAAGGATGCATGCGATGCTTCCTTGACCTTCCTGGTTGATTTACTGCAGGAAAAGGGGATGAGCTATGAAGAACTTATTATGGCAATCTAGCGCAATCTGCAGTTCCCTTTTGGGAATTGGTACGGTCTGGGTATGGGCGCGCTATGGATGGGATCCATTGATGCCCGTTCTTTTCCTGATTTCCATTGCAACGACTTTTCTCGTTAAGAGCAAGCATGATGGACGCTTGGCCAGCTTGAGGAAAACGGTGAGCGAAGCCGTAATCGGCAGAACCGCCAATAGAATAGGCCATATCGGCGCAATGGACGAGATAGGTGAACTTTGCCGCGATATCAACAAAATGCTCGACCGATTCGAAAGCATGGTTGCGGAGAAGAACAAAACGGACGAGAAGATCAGGATCTTGCAGAAAACCGTGAGTGAGTTTGCGGCTGGAAGAACCGAAAACAGGCTAAGCAGCATCGACGAGACGGGTGAAATAGGCGAGCTTTCCCGGGATATCAACGAAATGCTTGATCGGCTCGAATCCCCGGATGCCGAGAACAATCGCTCGGATGGAAGGATTCGGATCCTGCAGAACATCGCAAACGAGGTTGCAGCCGGAAAACTAACCGGAAGGATCACCAACATAGGCAAGAAAGATGAAGTGGGGCAGCTTTGCTGGAACATCAACAACATGCTCGATCAGATCGAAGCCTGCTTCAGGGAGCAAGAAACAGTATTGAGAATGGCCAGCCAGCATAAATTCTTCAGGAACGCCCAGACTGCTGGCCTGCATGGGGTATATGCCAGTTCCCTCGTGGCCACCAACCAGTCGAAGGGAACAATGGAGCAGAACAAGAAGATCGAGGAAGAAACGCTCAGGATACACAGGCTTGCACAGGAAGAAATAGCCGAGCTCATCGCGTACGCTGCAGACGGGGATTTTGAAAAGCGGCTGGAAACCCATGGCAAGGAAGGGTTTTTTCTTGATCTCGCAAACAACCTGAACAGGTTGATGGGCACCATCCAGAATGGATTGGAGAGCGTGGCCCAGATTCTCAAGGCCATTTCCGAAGGCGATCTCACCAAAAAGATCGATCAGGATTTTCACGGGCTTTTCGGCAGCATCAAGGAAGATACCAATACGACAGTCGAAAAGCTCAAGGATATTGTCGGACAAATCAAGGCTGCCAGCGAAGCCGTGGAAACGGCAGCCAAGGAAATAGCTTCGGGCAATCAGGATCTCGCCGGAAGAACATCGCAACAGGCGGGAAGTCTCGAGCAGACATCGAGTTCCATGGAAGAAATCAGCTCAGCCGTAAGGCAGAATTCCGAAAACGCAGTCAGGGCCAAGGAGCTCACAGGGAATGCCAATGACGTCGTGAAAACGGGTTGGGAAATGATGCGGAATATCGCGTCCACCATGAGCGATATCCAGGCAAGCTCCAGGAAGATCGAAGACATCGTTGGAATCATCGATTCCATCGCTTTCCAGACGAACATTCTCGCGCTGAATGCCGCAGTGGAAGCTGCGAGGGCCGGGGAGCAGGGAAGGGGATTCGCAGTTGTCGCCACGGAGGTTCGCAGCCTTTCCCAAAGGAGCGCAAATGCCGCAAAGGAAATCAAGGCATTGATTGAAGAATCGGTAGACAAGGTTGAAGGCGGGGCCGGGCTTGTGCAGCAGGCGGAAAACACCATGGAAGAGGTGGTCAACTTATTCAAGAATGTCGCAACCCTGATCACCGAGATTAGCGTGGCGAGCAGGGAACAAAGCTCAGGGATTGAATTGGTGGCTCAGGCAATCACCTCGATAGACGATGCCACGCAGCAAAATGCTGCGCTTGTCGAGGAAGCGACTGCCGCTGCCGAAAGCCTGGAAGAGCAGGCTGAAATACTGGTCCAGTCCGTCGGCACCTTCAAGCTGTCCGACAGCTTGTTGATTCGACAGTACTGAAGCTGATTGGAGGGCCGGCAGGCCCTCAATGAGGATGCGGCCTCCCGGCCCTCGGCCGAAGATGGTGCCTGACGGTAGCGCGAATGACGGACAGGCTGCACGGCTTGGCCAGATAATAGTCGAAGCCCGCCTGTTTCGCCTTTTCGAAATCCTCCGGCATGGCATTCGCGCTCAGCGCGACGATAGGAATGCGGCCGGTTTTTTCGTCGCCGCGCAAAAGCTTCAGGACTTCGAAACCATCGGCGCCGGGCATGTTGATGTCCAGGAAAACCAAGTCTGGCAGGCATCTGGCTGCGATAGCAAGCCCTTCTTCAGGCGAGCTTGCTGTAATGAGTTCGAGGTGGGGCAGGTCCTGCAGCATGCGGCGCAGCAGCAGCTGATCGGCCTGTTTGTCCTCGATATGGAGCACAGTGCCCGTCATGGCCTGCAAAGCCGCCTCATCCTGATGCGCGTCATGCGCCAGCCCATCGGCATGGGGAGAATTTAAATGCACGGCGGGAAATTCGATCCAAAAAGTGCTGCCGATGCCGGGTTCGCTGCCGACGCCGATTGCGCCGTTCATCGCTTCAGTCAGGTTTTTCGTGATGGTCAGCCCGATTCCAGTGCCCTCGATGCTTTTCGGAGCGAATCGCGTGTAGGGCAAAAACAATTTTTCCTGCTCGGACAGCGAAAGGCCGATCCCGGTGTCGACAACGCTGATGCGGACGCGGTCGTCAATGCGCTCGGCCGAAACGCTTACCGATCCGTTGGGGCGGTTGTATTTGACGGCATTCGAAATCAGGTTGAGCAAGACCTGGTGGAGTCTGATCCGGTCGGCCAGGACGCCCAGCGATTCCTCCGGATGGCAGAAGGAAAGAGCGATACCTTTGCGCGATGCGAGATGGGCGATTTCAGCATGGGCTTCCTGGAGAAGCGCATGCAATTCCACTGCTTCGATACATAAATCGATATTGCCTGTTTCGATTCTGGCAAGGTCGAGCAATTCGTTGATGAGCGTCAGAAGATGGCGGCCCGATTTGTAGATATGCCCGGCCAATTCAAGAGTAGTGTCATCCTGGTTTTCCATCTTGAGCAATTCGCTGAAGCCCAGGATCGAATTGAGCGGCGTCCTCAATTCGTGACTCACGCTGGCCAGGAAAGTGGATTTGGCCCTGTTCGCAGATTCCGCCTCGACCTTGGCCTTGATCAGGTCCTGTTCCATCCTTTTCTGGTCCGATACATCGCGGAAGATGCTTTCCACGCCGACTTCCCGGCCTTCGTCGTCCAGACGGACATGGGCGCTTGCGGCTATCCAGACAGCCTGACCATCCTTGCGCCGCAAACGCGCTTCATAGTTTCTGATCTTGCCGCCCCCGCCGTGCAACCTCTCCAGAAAGGCCTCGCGCTGTTGCGGTTTGATCCACAGTTCGGCGATATTTCGGCCGACGAGCTCGGCCGGCGAGAATTGCAGCAATGTCTTGACCGAAGGAGAGACGAGGACGATTTTTCCTGAAGAATCGGTGCGGCAAAACACATCCTGCATGTTGTCGAATATCGCACGAAAGTCCCGTTCGGACTCGTAAACCTGAATCTGCGCCTCGACGAGCGGCGTCACCTCGGTACGTATCGATATGTACCGCTCCACCTCCCCATGGTCATCCTTGATAGGAACGATGGTCGAATTGACCCAATACAGCCTGCCATTCTTGTTCTGATTGCAGATGAGTCCGGTCCATGTCTTGCCGCTTTGTATGGTTTTCCACATATGGCGGAAGAAACCGGGCGAGTGCGTGACTGACTTGAGAATGCGGTGGTCGTGCCCGACAAGCTCTGCACGCGTATAGCCGCTGATCGCGCAAAAGCGATCGTTGGCATGGATGATCGTTCCGTCCGCATCAGTAATGCTGACGATCGCGTGCCGGTCGAGTGCCTCGAGCTGCTGCAGGCATTCTTTTTGTGTCCACGCTTCTCTTGCAAGATCGATCCCCATGACTTCTCCAGCTTTTACCCTGTTTCATAAGCATTTTTCATGCCAAACGATCTTTGCAAAGGAAAAAGGGTATGCGTTTTCAGAAATGCACTGAATTGGTGCAGACAGGATCAATTATTTGAATTCTGAATATGATGTAAAATTTGTATCAACAATCATGCATATCTAGAGTATGCTTGAAACGACCATGCCCTTGACGAGCACAGCCATCAAAAATAGCAAGTCTGGCTACTATCTGTGGCCGGCATTTGTGCTTACCTTGTCGCTATTCTTTGTCTGGCGCATCTGGAACGCACAGTACCATGCATTCCAGAAAGAATCCCAGATCTCTTTCAATTTCAATACAGATTCCGAGATCGACAAGATCAACTCCAGGTTTACCCTGTATGGTCAGGCATTGCGCGACGCGCAATCCCTGTTCACCATCAATGGCAAGGTGGACAGGGAAACCTTCAGGCGATATGTCAGCGGGCTGAAATTAAGCCAGCGTTTTCCCGGCATACAGGGCATCGGCTATGCCGTCGTGATCCAGCCGGATCAATTGTCTCGTCATGTTGCCGCGATGCGCAGCGAAGGTTTTCATCAGTATACGGTCAGACCTGCAGGCAAAAGGGATTTCTATACCCCCATCATTTACCTTGAACCATTCGATTGGCGCAACCAGCGCGCGTTCGGCTATGACATGCATTCAGATCCGGTCAGGGCGCAGGCCATGGATAATGCGCGCGATACGGGTGAATTGGTCATGTCAGCCAAGGTGCGCCTGGTCCAGGAAACCAGCAAGGACGTGCAGTCTGGCGTTCTCGTCTATCTCCCCCTTTACCGGCACGACACTTCCTCTGAAACGGTAGCCGAAAGGCGTGCCAACCTGATCGGATGGGTTTATGCCGTATTCAGGATGGGCGACTTGATGAAAGGCATTGATCAGAATGCGCCCACGGGTCTCAGCATGCGCATCTACGATAGCGACACCACGTCCGCTTCTGCCCTGATGTACGACAATTCGCCGGGAACGCGCCTGGAAAGCAAGGGTTGCTGCCAAGCGGTCAAGCACTTCACTTTCGCCCACCATGACTGGTCGATAGCGTTCCGGAGTTCCAAGAAAACCGCGTTCAGCAAAGCGGACTGGATTTTAATCATGGGATCCATGGTCAGCCTGCTGCTTGCAATGATCACCTGGATTCAGGTCAGGAACAAGGGCAAGGCTGTAGCGCTTGCACTCGATCTGAACAGAGAGCTGATCGAGAACCGCAGACACCTGCAAAGCGAAAACGAGAAGAACCTGGCCTTGCTGCACAACGCAAGCGATGGCATCCATATACTGGATGAGGAAGGAAGGCTAATCGAGGCCAGCGACTCGTTCTGCAGCATGCTCGGCTACACGAGGGAAGAGGCGGCCGGCATGCACGTCAGCGACTGGGATGCCAAATGGGACGCGGATACGCTTGCGCAGAAAATCAAGGAAGGATTCGAAAGCATCCGCCGGCGCCAGTTCGAAACACTGCACAAACGAAAGGATGGAAGCGTCTTCGAGGTCGAGATTTCCACGACGGCACTCAATCTTGACGGAAAGATGATGCTCTTCAATTCTTCACGGGACATCTCGGATAGAAAGCGCATCGAGGCCGAGCTGCTCAATAATTCTTCGGAAATAAAGGATCTCTACGATCGCGCCCCGTGCGGCTATCACTCCGTTGACGGGGAAGGCCGGTTCGTCAGAATCAACCAGACCGAGCTCACCTGGCTGGGCTACGAGCGCGAGGAACTGATCGGCAGGCGAGCGGGCGACATCATGACGCCCGACTCGATGGAAATTTATATGCAGGAGATGCCCAGGTTCAAGCAGGATGGGAAAATCAACGACCTTGAGCTCGAATTTGTCAGGAAGGATGGTTCCATCCTGCCCATCCTGCTGAATTCGACGGCGATTTACGATCAGCAAGGGGGGTTCTTGAAAAGCCGCTCCGTGCTGATCGACGCGACTGAAAGAAAGCGTCTGGAGAAGATGAGCAGGGAGAGGCTGAGCGAGCTGCAGCTCATTTTTGACAACATCGGAATCGGCATGATCCTGACCCACAACGGGATCAACATATGGGCCAACCATCATGCAGAGTCGATCTTCGGCTATGCCGAGGGAAAAATGGAGGATCTGCCCTTCCGCCAGCTGTTTTCGGACAGCGAAGCCCACGACAAATGCATGGATTCGCTTTCCCTGGCTTTGCGCGAAGCACGGTCTTTCTCCGCCGAATACGTCATGCTGCACCGGGACGGCAGAAAAATATGGATCAGCCTGTCGGCTTCGCACATCCATCCGGACTCGGCCAAGTCAGAATTGATCTGGACCGTGGAAGACATCACCAACCGCAAGCGATCCGCCGAATCGCTGAGAATGCTGCTGGTTGCTGTCGAGCAGAGCCCTGCCATAGTCATCATTACAGACAATGACGGCAACATCATTTACGTCAATCCTGAATTCACCCATCACACGGGTTATGAAGCGGACGAGGTGATCGGCAACAATACCCGCATGTTCCAGTCAGGCAAGACCCCGCCCTCAACCTACGTCGAGATGTGGGCCACGCTGAAAATGGGGCAGCCTTGGCGAGGCGAGCTGATCAACTGCAAGAGGAATGGGCAGTCGTATCATGAGGAGGCGCTGATTTCACCGGTACACGACGAATCCGGAAAAATTGTCCAGTATGTCAAGATCGCTTTCGATATCACCGCAAGAAAGGCTGCCGAGGAAGAACGCAGAATGCAGCAGGAAAGTTTGCAGTATATCCTCGAGACAAGCCCGATTTCGGTAAGGATTTCATCGATCGGCGGGCGCAAGGTGATCTTTGCCAACAAGCGCTATGCCAACCTGATCAACCAGGCCGTTGCGATAGGCCAGGATCCCCAAAGCTATTACGTGAACCAGCAGGAATATCTTGAAATACTCGACAGCCTGTCCAGAGGAGAAATCGTCAAGGACAGAATGGTCGAGCTGAGCATCCCGGGCAAGGGCATCGTCTGGACGCTCGCCAGCTACCTTCCGATCGAATACGCTGATGAGCGCGCCATTTTGGCATGGTTTTACGATGTGACCGAACTTCACGCCGCAAAAAATTTCGCCGAAGCTGCCGCAAGGACCAAATCGGAGTTTCTGGCCAACATGAGTCATGAAATACGCACGCCGCTCAACGGGATCATCGGCATGACCCATCTGCTTCACGACACCCTGCTTGACAACGAGCAGTCTGAATTTGTCGAATCGATCAAAATGTCTGCAGATTCGCTGCTTTCCATCGTCAACGACATCCTCGATTACTCGAAGATCGAATCGGGCGGGATGAAAGTGGAGCACATAGAATTCTCGCTGCATAGCATCCTGGATGCCTGCCTCGACATGCTGGCCGAGAAGGCGAGGGAAAAAGGAATCTTCCTCGCCAGCTTCGTTTCATCGAAATTGCCGTCGAAATTGCTTGGCGATCCTGTGCGCATCAGTCAGGTTACGCTCAATTTCCTTTCCAATGCGTTGAAATTCACGGCCAGCGGAAACATTATGCTGAGCGCCACGCGCGAAGTCGGGCGGCCTTACTACAGGATCAGCATCAAGGATACTGGAATCGGGATTTCCGAAGAAAAGACGGAGCTGCTGTTCAAACCCTTTTCCCAGGCGGACAGCTCGACATCGCGCAAGTATGGTGGAACGGGGCTCGGACTCGTCATTTGCAAGCGCCTGGCCGAGCTCATGGGCGGAGAAGTCGGCATGGAAAGCAAGGTGGGCGAAGGATCGACTTTCTGGGTTACACTGCCCCTGGATGCCGAGCAAGAAGACGCGCCCAAACTGCCCGAGCCGGTTTCCTGCCTGATCGTCTTGGAAGATGCAGGACGCCGGGATATCTGGACCAACTACATGGAGAATTGGCATTTTCCTTATGAAGTGGCGAGCAGCAAAAGCGAGATGCTCCTCGAATTGAAGAGCGAAAAGCATCCCGAACTTGTCATGCTGGTCGATCCATTGAGAGACATGTCCATGCTGGAAGCATGCGCACTACTCAAGAGCGATGCGCGAAGGATCGTTTGCGTGCTCCCGGGTCCCGACAAGAAAACCAGAGCGGCCTTGGAAAAACAGGGAGCGACGGTGATACATCAGCCGATCAAGCAGTCGCTCATCCTGAATGCCCTCACCCCCAAACACGATGGCGATCTCAATCCCAACATGAACGCAAAAGAACAGCCCAAAAAGGAAGCGGAACCCGGTCATGGCCGAATTCTGCTGGTCGAGGACAATCCGGTCAATCAGCGAGTTGCCGTGCTCATGCTCAACAAGCTCGGATACCAAAGCGACGTGGCGGAAAACGGCGCCGAGGCGGTGAAGGCCGTCGAACGCGGCGAATACGCGCTGGTCCTCATGGATTGCCAGATGCCGGTCATGGACGGCTATCAGGCAACCGAAACCATCCGCGGCAAAGGAATCACGCTGCCCATCATCGCGATGACCGCCAACGCGATGGAGGGCGACAGAGAAAAATGCCTGCATTCCGGAATGAATGACTATCTGACCAAGCCAATTGAGCTGCCTCATCTGCAAAGCATGCTGGCCTCCTGGATGTCGGCAGGATTCGCGCCGAACGCGGCTGCGGACAAAGTCGACTTGAACACGTTTTTCGACTCGCAGCGACTGTTCGATATTTTCGGCGAGGACCGGCAGGCTATCGCAGAAGTGCTCAAGCTGTTCAAGCAAACGATGCTTGAACTCGTCCAGGCCATGGAAAGCGACTGCACCAGGCGATCCGGATTGGAATTGGCGAAGAATGCGCATGCCCTCAAGGGCGCGGCAGGCAATATCGGCGCCAAGCAGATGGAGGCCCTGGCGAACAACATCGAGCACCAATCGGTTACCGGCGATTATGCAAAGATCGAGGAAACGATGGGGGATCTCCGTCGCCAGGCTGAAGCCATCTGCAGCCTGATCGACAATTTCGATAGAGACCAGGGGAGTCCGCTTTGATCTCAGCCGAAAAATTCGAAATGCTCAAGTCGGGCGGCATCCTGCCGGCTCCGCACGGATCCGCCATCAAGATCATGGAGCTGTGCGATCGCGAAAACGCAACCCTTCCTCAAATCATCATGGTCCTCCAAACGGACCCTGCGCTGGTCGGAAAAATTCTCAAGATTGCCAATTCGCCTTCCTTCCGTCGCAACAGGCCTGTTGCCGCAATTTCAGCAAATGTGCTGATGTCGATTGGCATCAAATCCATCAGAAAGATGGTGCTTGGATTTTCGCTCATCAACAGCTATCGCGGGGGGAAATGCAAGAAACTCGATTACGACTTGTTCTGGGCCCATTCCATGCTGTGCGGCATTGCGCTCCAGCTTCTCGGCGGCATCCTGAGCATCGCGCCTGTGTCGGAACTGTTCACCGTGGGACTGCTTTCGAACGTCGGGCAGCTCGCGCTTGCCGAGCTTTATCCCGATCGCTATGCCGTATTGCTGGAAAATTCGGCCGGGATGGACGATCTTGCTGAAATGGAAAAACAAGCCTTCGAATTCAGCAGCCATGAATTGGCTTCTGCAATGCTGCAGGATTGGGGCTTGCCCGATCTCTTCGTCAGATCCGTGGAGCATTTCATGAATCCGCAGGCATCAGGTGAAAAACCGGATTCAAGGATCATGAGATTGATGGAATCCCTGATGATCGCAACACGGCTTTCCATATCGAGCTTTTGGCCTGATGATGCGAGACTGGAAGAGTTCGGGAAACTGGCCGACCGGGCATCGAAGCTCGGCGTCAGCGGCAAAGATTTCGTCAATCTGGTCGATGACATGATCGGCGAATGGCCGCAGTGGGCCAGTCTCATGGAAATTCAGGCGAGAGATATCAGGCCGCTTGCCGAGCTGATCGGATCCTAAGGACAGGCGAATTGAAACGCCGTCAATTCATGTCGTAAGCTACCGTGACTTCGTTGCCCGGAGGGATATATTCAACCATGGAGCAAAGCGATCTGATCAGCGCAATCCCCCTGCCATGCGGGGTTTCGTTCTCGCCGAGGGCGGCGTATCGGGAATGATCGAATCCCTTGCCTGAATCCCTGATCCGGATAAGCAGCCGGTCGCGGTTCAGCTCAGGCCGGCTTTTTACATCGATTTCGATTTTTGCATCTTCGATGCTGGCAAGGCGTTGCGCGCGCATCTCGAAATAGCGCTCCAGGCCGTGCGGATTTTGCTTCTCGGAAGAGTCGAGCTCGAGCAGGCCGTGATCGATTGCATTGTTGATCAATTCGGACAGGATGAGGAAGATATGACCGTTGTGCCGCTGATCGACGCCAAGCGAATTGATGATCCCCATGATGACTGGAGTCAGATCGAGACGTTTGATCTGCGAGGCGGAAATGCTGATCCGGAAGCCCCATAACGAGGAAGCCTGCTGGGCCATGCTTGTTCCGCTGACCGGAACGCTGAGCATTTCGCTTCCGGAACAGGTGACCTCCACGACGGACATGTCATCGCGTCTTTCGCGGTCCGAACAGTGCTCCGCGATGGCCTCCCTGATTTTTTGCACTCTTTCGTCCGGATCGGTCGACGAGACAATCTCGACGATCCTGTCCATGCCGAAATACCCGGACAGTCCTTCCGCATCGACGATGCCGTCCGACACGAGATAAATTCTATAAACAGTATCCTCGCGCCTATCCCGGGACCAGAACTCCAGGGTGGAATCGAATTCCTTGTCTGAAAGAATTCCCAGAGGCGGATGGCGGGAATCGAAGACGTTGTGGATACGGCCTGAATTATCTGCGAGCAAGGCGGCCGGGTTGCCGCCATTCCATACGCTGACCAGACCTTGGCTCAGGTCGACCGACACAAGCGTTCCCGCCATGAAATAGCCGACAGGCATCAGCTCCCTGATCTTCCAATTCATTTCCTTTACAATCGTGCCGACGCCGAATCCCTTCTCGCACATCGTGTAGAAAAGCTCGATGACGGGAATAATGGCAAGCGCGGCGGACAGCCCGTGTCCCTGGCTGTCCGCATGCAACGTATACAGCACGCCTTCAGGCGAAGTCGTGGACAGCACGATGTCGCCGCTGAAGATCGAAAGCGGCTGAACCCATGAGCTCACCATCTCGCCCGCTCTGCTCGAGCGCTCGAGCAGCCTGTCCAGGACGTATTTGCCCATTTGCATTTCATGGTCCGATCGAGCCTGCATCAATGCCAAGGCAGCATTCTTTTCAAGAATCTGCTTCTGCATTTCGATCGCTCTTGCAAACACTTGCAGCTTGGCCGTCAGAATGGCGAAATTGAATGGCTTTGAAATGAAATCATCGCCGCCGATCTCCAGACCCTTCAAATATTGCTCGACCTGGTCCAGGGCGGTGAGAAATATGACGGGGATCCATTTCTCCGACTCGGCTTTGATGATTCTGGTTGCCTCGTATCCGTCCATGACCGGCATCATGACATCCATGATAATGAGGTCGGGGGGTTCCGCCCTGAACGCGTCGACCGCTTCCTGGCCATTGGTTGCCTCTTTGGCATGGTAGCCAAGCTTCGCCAACAACCTTTTCAGAATGATGCGGTTGGTCTCGATATCGTCGACAATGAGAATGTCAAGCATCAAACTATTTTGAAGAAGCGGTCGAAATGAGCAACGTCAAGCACTTGCCGGATGACTCCCTTGCAGTTCAGCAACCTGACCTGTTTGTTGGCTTCATTCGCCTTTTCCCGCAACACGAGCAGCATGCCCAGGGCGGAGCTGTCCATGTACTCCACTTTGGAAAAATTGAGATCGAGCGTCTTCACTTCATTCGACTCGAGCAATGATTCATAAGCGTCTCTGAATGCCTTGTTCATGTTGAAATCGAATCTGCCTGACAGGGTGATGGTTGCACTGCCTTCCGATAAGTTCGTCTTTAACATATTTTCTCCTTCAAATTCTCGTTGTGCCTGAAGCCATGCTTCTCAGTTTTGCCAAGACGCGCTGCGACATGTTCTGGATCGGCACGATTTCGTCCACTCCGCCCAGCGCAATTGCTTCCCTCGGCATGCCGAACACCACGCAAGTCTCTTCATCCTGTGCGAAGTTGTATGCGCCAGCCTCCTTCATTTCCTTCATGCCGACTGCGCCGTCCTTGCCCATCCCGGTAAGGATCACGCCTATTGCGTTCTTGCCCGCCGCCTCGGCCGCGCTCCGGAAAAGCACATCGACGGAAGGGCGATGCTTGTTGACTGGCGGCGCCTGGCTCAACTCCGTCACGTAATTGGCCCCTGAGCGTCTCAAAAGCAGATGCGAGTGCCCCGGGGCGATAAACGCATGCCCAGGCAGAATGCGCTCCCCTGATTTCGCTTCTTTCACAGTGATCCTGCAAAGGCCGTCCAGCCTGACGGCGAAGGAATGCGTGAACGATTCCGGCATGTGCTGGGCTATCAGGATGCCGGGGCAATCGGGCGGGAGGTTCTTGAGAAATTCCTGGATGGCGACCGTCCCGCCTGTGGAAGCGCCCACAGCGATGATCTTTTCAGTAGACACGATTCCTTTTGCCACGGGCGGCAGAACGCTGTCGGGGCTTCTCTTCGCATCGCCCGGCTTCCTGAATTTGACCGTGGAAACGGCCCTGATCTTTTCGATTATGGTAGAAGCATATTCTTCCATGCCGCTTTGTATGTCGATTTTCGGTTTGGCGATGAAATCCAGCGCCCCGATTTCAAGTGCCCGCAGCGTCACTTCGGACCCTTTTTCGGTCAATGTGGAAATCATCAGGACCGGCATGGGCCTCAGCCTCATCAGCTTCTCGAGAAAGTCCAGGCCGTCCATTCTCGGCATTTCGACATCCAGCGTCAGCACATCAGGATTCAGATTGCGGATCATTTCCCTGGCGACGAGGGGGTCGGGCGCAGCGCCGACCACTTCCATGTCGGGCGCGCTATTGATGATTTCGGTCAGCAGGCTCCTGATCAATGCCGAATCGTCCACCACCAGTACTTTGATATTCATCATGTATTCTATTCCGGAACAAACAGGTCAATATCGCCTTCCACTTTCGATTTTCTGATACGGACTGCGTATTCGGATTCGCGGTTTACGATCGTCTCGTTGTGCACGGTGCGCAGCCTTTTGACGAGCGCGCGGCCGGAATCGGGGAAATAGTAGACCTTTCTTGGATAGATATCGAGAAGATCCTGTGCGGCCAGCCTGATGCGTTCGGTTTCGAGATAGTCCAGGACGAATTCCGCATTTCTTTCGCCGACATTGGCAGACGTCATCGACTGCATGACTTTCCCGCCGCCGAACACCTTGGCCTCCAGATAAGCGCGTCTTGCGCCCAGCTTGATCAGCTGGTTGATGAGGATTTCCATCGCATACGTTCCGTAGCGCGCCGACAAGCTGTACGGATTATGCGGATCGGAATTGGATTCGGGCAGCATGAAGTGGTTCATCCCGCCGATTCTTTTTTGCGGATCCCTGATGCAGGCGGAAACGCATGATCCCAGGACAGTCACGAGCACCATGTCCCTGCCCGTCACATAATATTCACCAGGCAGGATCTTTGCCGCGTCAATATTGAAATTGCGGTCGAAATACAGATTCGGAGCAAGTGCTTCCTCAAAGCTTTCGGACATGCGCGCTCGTCAGTTCGTAAACGGTTTTCCCCTTCAATCTGAAAATATCGGCTGCATGATGGAAACTTTCCGAATGGCCTGCGAAGAGCAATCCATCGGGGCGCATCAGCGGTGCGAATTTTTTCAGGATTTGCAGTTGGGTGGGCTTGTCGAAATAAATCATCACGTTCCTGCAAAAAATGGCATCGAACGGGCCGCGTATCGGCCAATTGTCTTCGAGGAGGTTGATCTGCCTGAAAGTGATCATATCGGCGATCTCCGGCTTGACCTTGACCAATCCATCGTTGCTCCCCTTGCCTCTCGTGAAGAATTTCCTGAGCCTGTCTTGAGGGATCTTCTCGACCTGGGCAAGGGTGTAAATTCCGTTTCTCGCCTTTTCCAGCACGTTGGTGTCGACATCGGAAGCGAGGATCTTGACTGAAGCGCTCGAAGAGCCGAGGACCTCGGAGACGGTCATCGCCATGGAATAGGCTTCTTCTCCGGTCGAAGAAGCGGCGCACCAAAGCAGGATGGGATGCGCCCTTGCATGTTTCTTGACATGCTCGGCCAGGATGGGGAAATGATGGGGCTCCCGGAAAAAAGCAGTCAGATTGGTCGTCAGGGAATTGATGAAGGCTTCCCGTTCGACATGGTCTTCGCGCTGAAGAAGCTCAAGGTAGTCCGAGAAAGTGTCGATATTGTTCGCCCTCAGCCGCCTGGCCAGGCGGCTGTACACCATTTCCCGTTTGCTCTGGTTGAGCGAGATGCCCACCTGATCATAGAGCAGCTTGCGGACATTCTCGAAGTCCTTGTCGGTGAAATGGAACTCCCGTTCCTTGTCCATGGCCGCAGCTTAGAACTCGGCCCAGTCGTCGTCGGAATCGTTCTGCTTCGACGGAATCGTTCTCGATTTCGGCGCAGGCTTCGTTGGCAGCGACTTGGGCTTGCTGATCGTCGCCGGCTTCATGGCGGACGACGCCTGCTGCATCCTGAACTGCCCGACCGCTGCGGACAGGCTGTCCGCCTGCTCCTTGAGCGATTCCGCCGCCGCGGCGGCCTGCTCGACGAGCGCAGCATTCTGCTGGGTCACGTCGTCCATCTGCGCGATCGCCTGATTGATCTGCTCGATCCCCGCGCTCTGCTCGCGGGATGCGGCCGTGATTTCCGACATGATGTCGGTGACGCGCTTCACCGATGTGACGATCTCGTCCATCGTCTTTCCTGCCTGATCGACCAGCTTCGTGCCCGCCCCCACCTTGTCGACGGAATCGCCGATCAGCGTCTTGATCTCCTTGGCGGCAGCCGCGCTGCGCTGCGCAAGATTCCTGACTTCTGTCGCGACGACGGCAAACCCTCTTCCCTGCTCCCCGGCCCTTGCCGCCTCGACCGCGGCGTTCAGCGCAAGAATGTTGGTCTGGAAGGCAATGCCGTCGATCACGCTGATGATGTCGACGATCTTTTTCGAGCTCTCGTTGATCGAAGCCATGGTCTGGACGACCTCGCTCACCACCTTTCCGCCGCGCGTAGCGGTTTCGCTCGCGCCGTGCGCAAGCTGGTTCGCCTGGTTGGCATTTTCGGCGTTTTGCTTGACTGTGGACGTCAGCTCTTCCATGCTGGAAGCGGTCTCTTCCAGGCTGGATGCCTGCTCTTCGGTGCGCTGCGAAAGATCCGTGTTGCCCATGGCGATCTCGTTCGCTGCATGATTGATCGCATCGGTCGCTTCCTTGATGCTCGAGACGATATCGGTCAGCTTCTCCACGGTCAGATTCGAATCGTCCTTGAGCTGGCCGAAGGTGCCGTCGAATTCCCTGTCTATCTTCTGGGTCAAATCGCCGCCGGAAAGCGCGCTCAGCACCCTGGCCACTTCGGAGAGGCCGTCCGAGCTCACATCCATGATCCTGTTGATGCCTTCAGCAAGCTGTTTGAAGAAGCCGAGCTTGCCTTCGAGTTCGATGCGCTTGGTAAAGTCGCCGTTCGCTGCCGCGTTGACGATCTCCGAGACTTCTCCTTCCACTGCAACTTCGTCCGTCCTGTCCTTCCATTCAACCACCGATCCCAGGCGCTGCCCCTTTTCGTTGATGATGGGATTGGCGATCAGAGCGAACGTCCTTCCTGCCACCACAATCTCTGCGCGATGGGTGCTGGTGAAGCTTGCCAGCATCTGCTTCTGGTGGGCAGGGTTCTTGTGGAACTGGTCGATGTTCGCCCCATGCAGCCTGGCAACGCTGAAATTGGGCAGGGCGCGCCTGATGTCGCTCTCGGCATTGGCCAGCATCGCGAGGATGGACTTGTTCATGAACATGATGTTGCGATCGGCATTGGCGATCATCACGTTGGTCGTAACATTGTCCAGCGCATCCTTGATGAGCGTCATCTCGTCCTGCAACCGCGCCGCCTCTTTCTCGGCCGCGACTTCAGCCGTCCTGTCCGCCCATTCGACCACCGCGCCCAGCTTGTTTCCCTTGTCGTCGATGACCGGGTTGGCGATCAGCCCGAAAGTCCGGCCGCCGATCTGGATCTGCGCCCGGTGGGTCGCACTCAGGGAGGCGAGCATCTGCCTCTGGTGCATTGGATTCTTGTGGAAAACGTCGATGTTGGTGCCGATCAGGGTGGACACGTTGAAATTGGGCAGTTCCTTGCGGATGTCGTCAGATGCGGCAGTGAGCATCGCCTGAACGGTCTTGTTCATGTAGACGATGTTGCGGTCGCTGTCCGCGATCATGACATTCGTCGAAACGTTGTCGAGCGCTGATTTGAGCCTCGCCATCTGGCCGAACTGCTTTCTGGATTCATCGATCTCCCTTTTCGATGAGGAATCGCGCTCTGCAATCTTTCTCTGCAATTCTCTCAGCGACCTGGACAGGGGATCCTGGCCTTCGATGATGGAAGTCATGTCTCCTTCGGTCATTTTTCCAATGATGGAAACCGCTTTTTCGATTTGGGATTCGAGTTCCCTGCTATTTCCGAATAGTGCCATGTTCTTCTCCGTATCAATATGTATTGGTTAGGCCGAAACCTCGTCAACCAACTCCATTTCCCTGCTTGTCATCAATTTTTCGATATCCACGAGAATGAGCATGCGCTCGTCCAGGGCGCCGAGTCCCATGATGAACTGGGTGTCCAGCCTCGATGAAAAATTCGGAGCGGACCTGATCTGCTCCGAATTCAGCGCAACGACGTCGGAAACGCTGTCCACCACGATGCCGACAACCCTTTCGACGACATTCAGGATGATCACGACAGTGAATTCATTGTATTCGACATTGCCCAGATTGAATTTGATGCGCATGTCGACGATGGGGACGATGACGCCGCGCAGATTGATGACCCCCTTGATGAATGCAGGCGTATTCGCGATCGAAGTGACGATATCGTATCCGCGGATCTCCTGGACCTTGAGGATGTCTATGCCATATTCCTCCTTGCCCAGGGTGAAGGTCAGAAATTCCCTGCTTCCTGCATGGGCCGTCTCTGTCTGTTGTTTCGGATTCACCATATTCATTTCCTTCCGATTGTTATGCCGCCAGCAGCTCGCCCACATCCAGGATCAGCGCGACCCTTCCGTCGCCCATGATGGTTGCGCCGGAAATGCCGTGCACTTTCCTGTAATTCGATTCCAGGCTCTTGATGACAACCTGGTGCTGGCCGAGAAGATCATCGACGATGAGCGCAGTTTTCCTGCTGTCGACTTCCACGATCACGGCCACTCCCTGCTCGATGTCCTGCGCTTTCGGAGGAAGGTTGAATACTTCATGCAGCACGATGAGCGGAACGAACTCGCCTCTGACGCCAAGCAATCTCTTTTCTCCGCCCACGCTCTTGATTTCCGATTTTTGCGGCTGCAGCGTCTCAACGATGCAATTGAGCGGGATGATCAGCGTCTGGTCGCTGACGCCGATCGACATGCCATCCAGGATCGCTAGCGTGAGGGGCAGGCTGATGGATATGCGCGTCCCCTCGCCTTCCACCGAATCGATTTCGATCCTGCCGCCCAGCTCGTGGATGTTCCGCTTGACGACATCCATGCCCACGCCTCTCCCCGAGACGTCCGTCACGACTTCAGCGGTGGAAAAACCGGCCTCGAAGATGAGCTGCCATACCTCCTGGTCAGGCATGCCCTCGTGCACAGCAAGGCCGCGGGAAGCCGCCTTTTCCAGAATCTTCTTCCGATTGAGCCCGGCTCCGTCATCTGAAACCTCTACGACGATGTTGCCCCCCCTGTGGAAAGCCCTGAGCCTGATTTTTCCGACCGGGTCCTTGTCCGCGGCGATGCGCTTGCTTATGGGCTCGATGCCGTGGTCGAGACTGTTCCTGACGAGATGGGTAAGCGGATCTGCGATCCGCTCGATCAGCCCCTTGTCCAGCTCGGTGTTCTCGCCTTCCGTGATGAGTTCCACCTGCTTGTCGAGTTTTCCGGCAAGATCCCTGACCAGTCTAGGGAAGCGGCTGAAAACGAAGGAAATCGGCATCATCCTGATGGACATGACCGATTCCTGGAGATCGCGGGTATTGCGCTCGAGCTGGGCGAGGCTCGCCTGCAGCGTTTCGAACGCTGCGGCATCCAGCCCTGCCGTCGTCTGGGCGAGCATGGCTTCAGTGATGACGAGCTCCCCGACGAGATTGATGAGCTGATCCACTTTTTCGACGCTGACCCGGATCGTCTCTCCCTGGGAAGCCTGCTTGTGCGTCGTCTTCTGGGAAGGCTGAGCCTCTTCCCTGGTTTTTTCGGGCGGCTGTTGAGGCGCCTCCTGTTGCGGCTCGAAGAACCCGTAGGCCTCTTCTTCCTGGACAGGCTCGAAGAATCCGTAAGCCACATCCTCCTGTGCCGGCTCGAAGAACCCGTAGGCCTCCTCCTCCCCTCCGGAAAGCGTGAATGCATCCGGGGAAAGGAAGAATTCGAGCATTTCCCTGACCATGGATTCGCTTTGCGGTGTCTCTATCCTGATGCGCCAAGGGCCCTGTTCTGCGTGCTCGACGATGTCGACCTTGCCGATTTCCTTCAATCGCTCAAGCAGCGCGTCATGTTCGCCGGGCTGCAGGGTGAGTTCGATATTCCCGGATGGCTCTTCCGGCTCGGAAAACGCTTCCAGCTCGCGGCATATGGCTTTCTCGGCCTCCTCGTCCCGTTCGCCTTCGCCCCGGTGG
>JAJZPK010000182.1 GCA_021811205.1 Pseudomonadota bacterium | reverse complement strand
CCTGCGCTCGATTGCGGTAGCCGCCGGATTCGGGCTTGCATCCAGCCTTTCCGTCATTGTTCTGGGGGACGAATCCGGCTATACGGCGGGTGAAGTACAGCGCGTGAAGCTCGCCGCGATCGAGGCCGAGTGGCATACGGTTCCGGCGCCTGCCGCGATCACCGCTATTGGATTTCCCAATGAGGCCACCCAGAGCACGGATTATGCCGTTCAAATTCCCTATCTTCTGGGCTTGATTGCAACGCGCTCGGTGAATGAGAAGATTACCGGAATTGCCGAACTGAAAGCAGAAAATGAAGTGAAAATCCGCGATGGCATGAATGCCTATGCTGCGCTCGAAAAATTGAGATCAGGCGACAAGAGTCCGGAAACGCTTGCGCTTTTCGAGAAATCCAAGGAAGACCTGGGGTACGGGCTGCTGCTCAAGAAATACACCCCCAGCGTGGTGGATGCGACGCCGGAGCAGATCAGGATGGCGGCAAACGACACCATTCCAAAAGTCGCACCGATGTTCTGGACTTTCAGGATCATGGTCGCCCTGGGTTTCTGGTTCCTGATCCTGTTCGTTGCGAGCTTCTATTTCGTCGCAAAGCGCACCATCGCGGAAAACAGAACGCTTTTGAAGCTGGCCCTGTACAGCATTCCGCTGCCCTGGATTGCCGCAGAGATGGGCTGGATCGTCGCCGAATATGGGCGTCAGCCATGGACCATCAGCGGGATTTTGCCGACGCAACTGAGTCCGTCCAACCTTGCGCCATCCAGCCTGTATTTCAGCCTTGCAGGGTTCGTCGGGTTTTACAGTCTGCTGCTCGTCGCCGAGCTTTACCTGATGTTCAAATATGCCCGCCTTGGCCCCCAAAGTTTGCATAACGGCCGCTACGGCATTCAAGAAGCTTGAGGAGGGGATCATGATATTCGACTATGCAACACTCAAAATCATTTGGTGGCTTTTCGTGGGCGTTCTCCTGGTCGGTTTTGCCATCACCGACGGCTTCGATCTGGGCGTGGGCGCGCTGCTTCCCTTCCTGGGCAAGAACGACGAGGAGCGGCGCGTGATCATCAACTCGGTAGGCGCGACCTGGGAAGGCAATCAGGTCTGGTTCATCACCGCGGGCGGTGCCATCTTCGCTGCCTGGCCGCTCGTTTATGCCACTGCGTTTTCCGGCTTTTACATCGCCCTTATTCTCACCCTGTTCTCGCTCTTCTTCAGGCCGGTGGGTTTCGATTACAGGAGCAAGGTCGAAGATCCACGCTGGCGGACCGCCTGGGACTGGGGGCTTTTCGCCGGAGGGTTCGTGCCCAGCCTGATTTTTGGGGTTGCTTTCGGCAATCTGTTGCAGGGGGTGCCGTTCAGCTTCGATCAGGACATGCGCGTCACCTATGCGGGGACATTCTGGGCGCTGCTCAATCCTTTCGCGCTGCTCGCAGGGGTCGTGAGCCTTTCCATGCTGCTCATGCACGGGGCGACCTACCTCAGAATCAGGACGGAAGGCGTGATCGAGAAGCGCGCAGTTGTGGCTGGAAAGTATGCGGCGATGTTGCTCATCGTCACCTTCGCCCTCGCAGGACTCTGGGTTGTCAAGGGAATAGAAGGCTACAAGATCGTTTCGATGCTCTCGGCCAATGTATCCTCCACGCCGCTCGACAAGGTGGTCGAGCGATCTGCAGGCGCCTGGCTTTCCAACTACGGTGCTTATCCTGTGCTGTGGCTCGCCCCTGCCCTGGGCTTTCTCGGGGCGCTATTGACGATCATGCTCTCCTCAAAGGGCAAGGCGGTTGCTGCTTTCGTTGCAAGTTCGGTGTCCCTGGCAGGCGTGATCCTGACGGCGGGAATCGCGATGTTCCCCTTCGTGATGCCTTCCAGTTCGGATCCCCAGAGCAGCCTGACGGTATGGGACTCTGTTTCCAGCCACGGGACGCTGCAGATCATGTTCTGGGTGGTCGTCGTCTTTCTTCCCATCATCCTCGCGTACACGTCATGGGTTTACCGGGTGTTGCGCGGCAAGATCACGGTCGAGACCATACGCGCGAACGATCACAACGTTTACTGAAAGGAAGAAACATGTGGTATTTTTCATGGATCCTCGGCGTAGGGCTTGCGATGGCATTCGGCATCATCAACGTGCTTTGGCTTGAGGCCGAATACTTTTGCAAGGCCGATATCGAGGCGGCCAAAAACGGGAGCGATCGGGTAGAATAAGGCTTTTTGCCCGAGATGGATTTATCTGAAGCGGTCAGGAAGGATGTGAAGGCCACCCTCGAAGAAGATATCGGGGAGGGGGATGTCACTGCGAAGCTCATCCCGGAAGGAGCCGTGGCACATGCTACCGTGATCAGCCGGGAGAATGCCGTGCTTTGCGGCACCTCCTGGTTCGAGTCCTGTTTCAGAATGCTCGACCCCGGCGTCGAGATCGTCTGGCAGGCGAGAGAAGGCGGCGAAATCAAGCCGCGGGATGTGCTTTGCACTGTCCGGGGCAATGCACGTGCCCTGCTCACTGCCGAGCGCAGCGCGCTCAATTTGCTGCAGCTGCTCTCCGGCGTTGCCACGAAAACGAGAAAGTTCGTGAAAGCGGTCGAAGGCACGCAAGCGCTGATCATGGACACCCGTAAGACGCTTCCCGGACTCAGGGTTGCCCAGAAGTACGCCGTGAGGGTGGGGGGCGGGAGCAATCAGAGGATGGGGTTGCACGATGCCATCCTCATCAAGGAAAACCATATCGCAGCTTGCGGCGGCGTGAGAGCCGCGCTGGATGCGGCTGCGAAAGTGCACAATGTTCCGGTTCAGATCGAGGTGGAGAGCATGAAGGAGCTTGAAGAGGCCCTGGATGCCGGCGCGAAGCTCATCCTGCTCGACAATTTCGATATCGACGGCTTGAAACAGGCCGTCGAATTCACGGCCGGCCGGGCCGCTCTGGAAGCTTCCGGCGGGGTGAGACTCGATACCGTGAGAAGCATCGCGCTCACCGGGGTCGACCGCATTTCCGTGGGCGAACTGACCAAGGATGTAAAGGCGATCGACCTTTCCATGCGCCTCCAGGTCACCCAGCTCGCCTAAGGAAGCCCTGAACAAGTCGCACATGAGCCGCGTTGCAGAGAAAATCGAGATGATAGCGAGAAGCGCGACGCAGGTCGTAGCCGGGTCTACGACGCCAAGGAGCGCGACAAAGCGAGCGCTCGATTTTCGCGCAACCCTTTCGGGACGGGGCTTTACGGGCGATTCTCTTTGTCGCTCGACTTGCGAAGGGAACAACCATTCGCTGCGCCTCGCTTCGTGAGTCTCATCCCGTAAAGCCGACCGTCGCGGCCACGCGGGACTTGTTCAGAGCTTCCCTAAGGCCTGTTAACAATAGGCCCTCCTGATTTATTTCGCCAGATTTTCCAGGATGATTTTCTCGATCGAGCTGCGGGTCGCGTCCACCGTGACCGGCCTCGTGCTCTGGGCGATCGCGGTGTCCGGATCCTTGAGCCCGTGCCCGGTGAGGGTGCAGACGATGGTGGAGCCTTCTTCTATCTTTCCCCGCTCAATATCCATCAGCACTCCTGCAAGCGACGTTGCAGATGCGGGTTCGCAGAAAATGCCTTCGCTCTGCGCGAGCAGCTTTTGAACTTTCAGAATTTCCGAGTCAGTGCATTCGTCGAACCATCCTCCGGATTCTTCCTTGACCTGCCAGGCCTGCTTCCACGAAACGGGGTGGCCGATGCGGATTGCGGTTGCGACCGT
>JAJZPK010000181.1 GCA_021811205.1 Pseudomonadota bacterium | reverse complement strand
CACGCGATGCGCGCCCGATTCGAACTTGAGCCTGGAATAGGCGCCGTGGCCGGTGATCTTCGCGATGATCTCCTTGTAGCCGCCGACTTCGCTGTTGCTCTGGGATATGACTTCGACAGCCCAGCGGTTCCGCTCAGCGAATCGGCTGTACATCCTGAACAGGTCGCCGGCGAAAAGGGCAGATTCGTCCCCCCCCGTTCCTGCCCTGATTTCCAGGAAAATGTTGCGCTCGTCGTTGGGATCCTTGGGAAGCAGCAGCTTCTGGAGTTCCATATCGATCTTGGACAGCCGCTCGCGTCCCTCGCGCAATTCCAGTTCGCCGAACTCCCTCATGGCGGGGTCACTGGTCATTTCCTGGGCGGTCTTGATGTCTCCCTCGCACTCCTCGTATTCGTCGTAAAGCGAGACGACCGGCGCAATTTCGGCATGCTCCCTGGAAAGCTTCCTGTAGCTCTCCATGTTGCTCGTTGCCGATTCGCTGGAAAGCAGGCGATCGAGCTCGACAAGTCGCTCGCGCAGACGCACGAGCTTGGCTGCGATGGCCTTGTTCATTCTGACGGAGGGAGATGGTACAGCCGGTTGACGAGGTCGACGAGATCGTCCCGTTCATCGGCATTGGCATGATTCAGTGCATGGCTCGGCACATGAAGGAACTTGTTGGTGAGGCCCACGCTGAACGATTCGAGAACCTGCTGCGGATCGACACCCTTGGCTAGGAGACGCATTGCGCGCTCGAGCTCGTGCCTGCGATGGCGCTCGCCATGGTCGCGCAGCGCACGGATCGTCGGAACGATTTCCCTGGATTCGAGCCAGTGCATGAAATGGGTGACGTTGGAATCGATGATCACTTCGGCCTGGGCAACCGCGCTTTGCCTGGAATTGAGTCCTTCCCTGACCAGACCGGCCAGATCGTCGACGGTATAGAGGAACACGTCGTCGAGTTCGCCTACTTCAGGCTCGATGTCGCGGGGAACGGCGAGATCGACCATGAAGATCGGCCTGTGCTTTCTCGCCTTGATCGCGCGCTCGACCATGCCTTTGCCGAGAATGGGAAGCTGACTCGCGGTTGACGTGACGATGATGTCGTTCTCGGCCAGATGGTCCGGCAGTTCATTCAGGGTGATGCCTGTTCCGTTGAATCGGGCAGCCAACTGCTTGGCGCGCTCAAGCGTTCTGTTCGCCACGGTGATCTTTTTCGGATTTTGCGCGGAGAAATGCATGGCATTGAGCTCGATCATCTCGCCTGCGCCGATGAAGAGCACGTTCTGGTCGGCGATCGAAGGGAAGATGCGCTCGGCAAGCCGCACTGCCGCCGCTGCCATCGAAACCGAACTCGATCCGATGGAAGTCTGGCTTCTGACTTCCTTGGCGACGGAAAAAGTCCTCTGGAAAAGCTTGTGGAGCAGGAAACCCAATGTACCCGCCTGCTCGGCCGAATTGACGGCCTGCTTGAACTGCCCCAGGATCTGAGGTTCCCCGATGACCATCGAATCAAGGCCGCTCGCCACCCTGAAGGCATGCTTGACCGCTTCCCCCCTCGGGAAGGCGTAGACATAGGGCGCGATGAACTGTGTTTTCAGATCATGGTAATCGGCAAGCCAGTCTATCGCCGGTGCGGGATCGGGCGCATTGCAGTAGATTTCGGTCCTGTTGCAGGTCGAAATGATCGCCGCTTCCTTGACCCCGCAGCTGCCCACGAGATCGCGCAGGGCATCCCCCATGATCTCGGGCTGGAATGCGACCTTTTCCCGCACATCGACGGGCGCTGTCTGGTGGTTGATGCCGAAAGCGTGTAACTGCATGTTAGGTGCGTCTGATCAAACCCGGGCTAAAAAGGCCATTGTAACATGGGAAATATCAAGAACATGCGATATTCTGCTGCACTTTTTCCGGCGCATCAAGAATCGAGGCATATTCAGCAAAGCTTTTGATATCCAGCTTTCCCTTTAAGTTCAAAAAAGCCCTGTTCAGTTCCGCTTTCCTTTCGAACATTTTTTTCACCGAATCCACCCTCGAAGGGCAGAATCCGAAATCGGAATGCCCGAGCCTCCTCAATATCGCCGAATAGGCTTCATCCGCATGCAAACAGCTTTTTTCGGAGCATGAAACGGAGCCGCTCCTGACCCTGTAATCCATCATCGGCTCATTCAGCACGGGGACATGGGAAATTCTCGAAATCGCCCTGAGATTGAACAGCACGTCTTCCGCGAACGGAATATCCTCGTCCCATTCGCCGATCAGCGATCTTCTGCAAAGCGGAAAAACCGGATGGTTCAGATCCAGTGCTTCCTCGAAATCGAGCCTTGTCCTTTTCCGATCGAAAAGGAGGGCGATCTCGCGCCCCTTTTCGTAATCGAGGATGCGCATGTTGTCGAGCGCCATGCCGCAATGCACGGCCAGAGGAATAAGGCGTGCCAATCTCTCGGGATGGAAGAGGTCGTCCGCATCCAGGTGGGCGACGAACTCGCCCCGCGCATGGAAAAGGCCGGCATTTCTCGCAGCCGCAGGGCCTGAAGCGGGGTGAGGACTCTTGAAAAACCTGATCCTGTCATCCTTCGGCAGAAGATGCCTGTAGTCTTCCCAGTCGTCGCTCACGACGATCAGTTCCCATTCAGGATAGGTCTGCCCGACCAGGCTCGCCGCGGCTTCATGCAGATGGCTCTGCGCGTCGTATGCCGGCATGATGACGCTGACGAGCGGGCGAGCCATGAATCAGCCCAGAATCGCCTTGAGCCTGGATTCCAGTGCCGGGCGCCATCCGGGCGCCAATGGCACGGATTCCGGCCTCAATGCATGGCCCCATATCGGATTGGGAAAATGCCTGTCGCCCGTGAACCTGGGAATGACATGCCAGTGCAGATGGGGCGTGACATTGCCCAGGCTGGCCAGATTGACCTTGTCGGGAATGAGCGCATCCCTCACCGCTTCCTCGACCGAAAAAACCACCTTCATCAGGACCATCCGTTCTTCGGAAGGAAGATCGGTCATCTCTGCGACATGCCGATTGAGTATCACCCTGCAGAAACCCGGATAGTCTTCATCTTCGACGAGGACCACCCGGCATAATCCGTTCTGCCAGACGAGATCCCCTCCCGTTTTTTCGCAAAGCTCGCACATCAGAGCAGGACCCGTTCGATCCCGCCTCTGTTGGCCTTTTCCACGTAATCCGCCATCCAGTTCTCCCCGAGGAGGTGACGCGCCATTTCGACGACGATGTAGTCCGCCGTGACTCCGGTCTCCTCATTATAGCGGGAAAGACCTTGCAGGCAAGACGGGCAGGATGTGAGCACCTTGACCGGTTCGGTTGATCCAGCCACCTCTTTCGCAATCTCTTCCTGTTTTCTGAATCTGATCTGGGTCGAAATGTCGGGTCTCGTCACCGCAAGCGTTCCCGCCTCTCCGCAGCAGCGCTCGCTCAGGGAGACGGAGTGGCCGACGAGTTCCCTCGCGACCTGCAATGGCTCGTAGGTCTTCATGGGCGTATGGCACGGATCGTGGTAGAGATAGCGCACCCCTTCGACGCCTTCCAGCTTCACTCCCTTCTCGAGCAGGTATTCGTGGATGTCGAGCAGCCTGCAATCGGGGAAAATCTTGCCGAACTCGTATTTCTGGAGCTGATCCATGCAGGTTCCGCAGGACACGATGACGGTCTTGATGTCGAGATAATTCAGCGTATTTGCAAGGCGATGGAAAAGCACGCGGTTCTTGGTGATGATTTCCTGGCCGACATCGCCTTCGCCGGCCGAAGTCTGGGGATAGCCGCAGCAAAGATAGCCCGGCGGA
>JAJZPK010000180.1 GCA_021811205.1 Pseudomonadota bacterium | reverse complement strand
AGCCAGGGAAAAAGACATCGACAACCTGGTTTCGCTCGGAAGCATTTCCTACCAGCCGCTCATGATTTTCTACCGGGGAAAATCGCGAAAACTGCTTTCCGAATTCAAGGGATGCCGGCTGGATATCGGGGAACAGGGAAGCGGCCCCCGCGCCCTTGCCCAGGTGCTCCTGAAGGCAAACGGCTTCGCGCCGGATGACGGCACGATCTACGCCGACATTCCCGCGGGCGATTCGGTGCGTGCGCTGCTGGAGAACCGCATCGACGCCATTTTTCTCATGGGCGACTCGACTTCCACCAAGGTCATGCGCAAGCTGCTGCACACGCCGGACATTCATCTTTTCAATTTCGTCCAGGCCGACGGCTACACCCGCCGCATCAAATATCTGAACAAACTCGAACTGCCAAGGGGCGTGCTCGACCTGGGCAGGGACATTCCTGATGAGGACATGTACCTGATCGGACCGACCGTGGAACTTGTCGCACGCAAGAATCTGCATCCTGCGCTTTCCGACCTGCTCCTCGAAGCCGCGCGCGAAGTGAACGGGAAGGCGGGGCTATTCAAGAAGAACGGAGAATTCCCTTCTCCTCTCGAGCACGAATTCCGTATCAGCCCGGATGCCCTGCGTTATTACGCCTCGGGAAAGAGTTTTCTCTACCGGACTTTCCCCTTCTGGATGGCAAGCTATATCGCACGTGCACTCGCCGTGATCCTGCCCGTCGCCCTGCTCCTGATCCCCGCGCTGAAAATCACCCCGACCGTCTACCGCTGGCGAATCGAATCGCGCATTTACCGCTGGTACCGTGCATTGCTGGAAGTGGAGCGAGAAGCGGCGGATCCGCTCAAGCGCGAGGAAGCGTTCAGGAAACTGGACCGTATCGAGCATACTGTCAGCAACATCACGGTGCCGGCTTCCTCCGGCAATCTCTTCTACGAACTGCGCGGCAATATCGGCTTCGTTCGGGAAAGGCTGAGACAGGTTCCTGCAGCTGACGAAAAATCATGACTACTACTCTCCATGCACCGTCGCCACGATGCGGCGGACACCCCCATGGTTTCTATGCTCGCAAAGGTAGATCCCCTGCCAGGGTTCCATCCGCAATCTTCCCTCGGCGACCGGGAAATCGACGCTTGCGCCCAGGAGACCGGACTTGGTATGGGCGGGAAGGCCCCTCTTCCCCTCGTCGTTGTGCAGATCACGGGGCTCGCCTTCCGGAACGACGAGACGAAAGCCCTTGGCTTTCTGCTTCAGCATGATTTCCTGCCGTATCCGCATGCGGTTCTCCCTGCCTATGAATGGCCTCATCCCACGTCATCCGTGCCATGGAACCGTACCTGGTTTCCCCCGGATTGCTTCGCCAGGTACATAGCCGCGTCGGCCCGCCTGAGAAGCGCTTCCCCGTTGCCTTCGCCGCGCATAAAGAGCACCGCGCCAATGCTCGAGGTGCAGCGATATTCGACGCTTCGGTCTTCGCCCCCTTCTCCTCTCAAAACGAGAACATGGGGCTCCTCCAGTCTGGCGCGGACTTTTTCTGCAACGATGCGCGCCAGCGAAAGCGATCCTTCCCTGTCTGCAGCCAGTTCCCCGAGCATCACGACGAACTCGTCCCCGCCGATGCGGGACAGGGTATCGATTTCACGTACACATCCCCTCAGCCTTGTCGCCACATCAACCAGGAGCAAGTCACCCAGTGCATGGCCATGCTCATCGTTGAGCGGCTTGAAGTTGTCCAGATCGAGCAGCATCAATACAGCATGACGTCCGCTGCGCTTCCCAGCCTGTAGCGCCAGGGTCAGGCGATCATCCAGCAGGCGGCGGTTGGAAAGTCCAGTCAGCGGATCATAAAAGGCCAGATTGCGAATCTGCTCCTCCGCCAGCCTGCGTTCGGTGATGTCGTGGATAATCGAAAAGAACAGCATCCTGCCCCGGTAATTTACCGTCGAGATATACACCTCGACGGTGCGGACGTCGTTGTTGGCCAATCGGTGAACGAAAATGAAGCTGCTCCTTTCCCCCTGCATCGCCTGCTGCCTTTGCGAGGCGATTTCAGATTCGGGTTGCGCGTTGATTCGCTCGACGCTCATGTTGCGCAGGCGTTCCCTCGGGTAGCCGTAAAATTCCGCTGCAGATGCATTGGCATCGACTATAATTCGGGATACCGGGTCGATCAGCAGCATGATGGCGCTGTGGTTCTCGAACATCAGGCGAAAAAGATCCTCGCCTTCCCGGCTTGATGCCGGCCCTGCTTCATCCAGACGATTCTTCAGGTCGAGAATGATCTTGTTCAGTCGGTCGATCTCTGCAAGCATTTTCTGATCGTCAGCTGTCATGACTTTGCAATCTACTCGATGAATCAAATGCCGAAAAAGAGCTTATTATACCCCCTAATAACAATCCCGCAGCACCGTCATGCCTCGTCGTCATGCTTCCCGCCCACCATGCGCCCTGGAATTACCCTGCGAAATGCACCATCCCGGGGCCGAAAATTCCGAAATTCCACGATTGGCACGGAATAACAGGGTACCCTGTCTGGTATGGTAGGTGCTTGTCATCCCGCCGAGATTGCCATGACCCGAGACCAGGTGCATCCCTTGAAGGTTATCGTGTTAGGGAAGCCCTGAACAAGTCGCACTTGAGCCGCGTTGCCGAGAAAATCAAGGTGGTAGCGAGAAGCGCGACGCAGGTCGTAGCCAAGCCTGCGACGCCAAGGAGCGCGCCAAAGCGAGCGCTCGATTTTGAGATGCCCCGAAACTGCGCTTCGCTTCGTTTTCACGCAACCCTTGAGGGACGGGGTTTTGCAGGCGATCCTCTGTGTCTCGGACAAGCGAAGAGAATGACCATTCGCTGCGCGAAGCAAGTCTCATCCCGCAAAACCGACCGTCGCGGCCACGCGCGACTTGTTCGGGGCTTCCTTAGCATTCGAGGACGATGAACTATTTTCTCCTCTTCCTGCTTACCGCGTTCTTGTGGTTCTGGTTCGATAGGCTCATCAAAGCCATCAATCTCGCGAAAGCCGCTGGAAAGCGCGCATGCCTGGACGCGGGCGTGCAGTTTCTCGACGACACGGTGGCGGGTATTTCGCTCGGGCTGGCGCGGCACATTTCGGGATGCCTGACCCTGCGCCGCATCTATCGATTCGAATTCAGCGACACGGGGGATCGGCGCCTGGAAGGGGGAGTAGCGCTATTCGGCGGGACGGCCGAGTCGGTGACGATGGAGCCCCATCGGCTTTAGCACTGAGATAATCAATTCGGCGACTTGATCGCGGAAAACACCTTCTTTGCCAGATCGCCTGTCGCTTCCAGCGGATTTGCGCGTATCGATTTTTCCTGCTGCGCCATCATCAGGAACAGTCCGTCCAGCGCCTTGCGCGTAACGTAGTCGGAAAGTTTTGCGTCGCGTGCGTCAACCAGCCCGAACTGCGCGCCCTTCCCTGCGAACCGGTCGTATTTTTGCGCGAGATTCACCTTCGCCATCGCCTTGTCCACCACGGGCTTGAATTTCCCGGTGAGCGAAGCTTCCGTATTTTTTCTGAAATACTGCGTGGCCGCGTCATTGCCGCCTGTCAGTATTCCTTTGGCGTCGTTCACGCTCATCTTTTTGAGCGCGTTCAAAAGGATGGTCTTCGCCTGGGGCGCCGCGGCTTCCGCAGCACGGTTCAAGGCAAGGATCAGATCGTCTGCGTAGCTACCCATGCCGAAACGGCGCATCAGCCCTTCCGCATTTTGCAGCGACTCAGGCAAGGGAATTTTAACCTCGGGGTTGCCAAAATAGCCGTTCGACCTGGATAGGCTTGCAACCGAAGTCTGAATGCCTTGGCTGAGCGCCTGCCTA
>JAJZPK010000015.1 GCA_021811205.1 Pseudomonadota bacterium | reverse complement strand
GATCTGGACTTGCCAGCCGCAATGATGCACGGAAGCGCGTGCGCGCTGATGAGATGCATGATGCATCCGGAGAGAAACTGAAAGTGCCGCACATCGGATGGAACGAGGTCGAAGAATGCATGTCTCACCCCCTTTGGGAAGGGATAGCAGATCAAAGCCGCTTCTATTTCGTGCACAGCTATTACGTCGAACCGGAAGATGAAGGCATTGTTGCGGCCCACAGCCGCTATCCCTTCCGTTTCGCAAGCGCCGTGGCGAAGCGCAATATTTTTGCCGTACAATTTCATCCGGAGAAAAGCCAGCATGCCGGGCTTGCCCTTTTGCGCAATTTCTCCGCCTGGAACGGCGAGTTTTCGACTGGAGAAAAACAGGTCAGGCTATGTTGATTATTCCTGCTATCGATTTGAAGGACGGCGAATGCGTTCGCCTCAAACAGGGACTGATGGAAGACGCCACCGTCTTTTCGGATGATCCGGCCACCATGGCAAAACACTGGCTCGACCAGGGCGCGAAAAGGCTGCACCTCGTCGATCTGAACGGCGCATTCGCCGGCAAACCCAAGAACGAAGACGCCATCCGTTCCGTGATCGAAGCGGTCGGCGATGAAGTCCCGGTTCAGCTCGGCGGCGGCATCAGGGACCTCGAAACCATAGAACGCTATCTCGACGACGGTGTTTCCTACATCATCATCGGCACGGCAGCCGTCAAGACGCCGGGATTTCTGCACGACGCCTGCAACGCATTCCCGGGCCACATCATGGTCGGGCTCGACGCCAAGGATGGCAAGGTTGCGGTCAATGGCTGGTCCAAGGTGACTGGACACGACGTCGTGGATCTCGCCAAGCGGTTCCAGGATTACGGCGTGGAAGCCGTCATCTATACCGATATAGGGCGGGACGGCATGCTCACCGGGGTCAACATCGAGGCGACATTGAAGCTTGCGCGCGAACTCACCATTCCCGTGATCGCGAGCGGCGGCGTCACCAACCTGGACGACGTCAGGGCGCTTTGCAGCATCGAGTCGGAAGGCATCATGGGCGCGATCACCGGACGCGCCATCTACGAAGGTACGCTGAACTTCAGGGAAGCGCAGTCGCTCGCAGACTCGCTTGCCCCGCACTATCTGGACTAGCATGGGACTTTCCAAAAGGATCATTCCTTGCCTCGATGTGACGGGGGGAAGAGTCGTCAAGGGCGTCAACTTCGTGGGACTCAGGGATGCAGGCGACCCTGTCGAGATCGCCAAGCGCTACGACGAACAGGGGGCGGACGAACTCACCTTCCTCGATATCACGGCGAGCTCGGACGAGCGCGGACTCATCTTCAAGATCATCGAGGATGTGGCTTCCCAGGTATTCATTCCGCTCACCGTGGGCGGCGGCGTGAGAGCGGTTGCTGACGTGAGGAGCCTCCTGAATGCGGGCGCCGACAAGGTCAGCATGAACACCTCAGCCGTCAGCAATCCAGATCTCGTCGCCGACGCATCAAGCCGTTTCGGCTCCCAATGCATCGTCGTCGCCATCGACGCAAAGAAGGTGAGCGACGACAGATGGGAAGTCTTTACACATGGCGGAAGAAGGCAAACCGGGTTGGATGCGATAGAATGGGCAGTGAAGATGCAGTCGCTCGGCGCGGGAGAAATCCTGCTCACCAGCATGGACAGGGACGGCACGAAGAACGGGTTCGATCTTGAACTCACGCGCAAGGTGTCCGATGCGCTCGACATCCCGCTGATCGCAAGCGGTGGCGTGGGCAATCTCGTCCATCTCGCGGACGGGGTACTCGAGGGGCATGCCGATGCGGTGCTTGCCGCCAGCATCTTCCATTACGGCGAATACACCGTGAGGCAGGCGAAGGAATACATGGCGAGCCGCAACATCGAGGTGAGGCTTTGAACGACAACTGGCTGAACAAGATCAACTGGTCCAACGAAGGACTGGTTCCCGCGGTCGCCCAGGATGCCCAATCCGGGCGCGTGTTGATGGTGGCCTGGATGAACCGCGAATCACTCGAGCTTTCCGTTAAAACGGGGGTCGCCGTCTACTGGTCGCGGTCCAGAAAGAAGCTCTGGAAGAAGGGTGAAGAATCCGGACATACCCAGAAGATCATCGAGATGCGCCTTGACTGCGACGAGGATGTGATCCTGCTGAAGGTCCAGCAGGAAGGCGGAATCGCCTGCCATACGGGAAGAGAGAGCTGCTTTTTCCAGAAGCTGGAGAATGGCCATTGGGTAATCACCGACGAGGTGATCAAGGCGCCCGATGAAATCTACGGAAGAAAGCCATGAGCATACTGGAACGCCTTGCGGATACCATCGAATCGAGGAAAGGTTCGGATCCCAAGTCCTCCTATGTCGCTTCCCTTTTCGGCAAGGGACAGGATGCCATACTGAAAAAGATTGCCGAAGAAGCAGGCGAGACGATGCTCGCCTCCAAGGACGGTGATAAACTGCATGTCGTGAAAGAGATTGCCGATCTCTGGTTCCACAGCCTCGTCGTACTCGCCTGGCACGGGCTGAAACCTGAAGACGTGTATGCCGAGCTGGAAAGAAGGGAAGGCATATCCGGGATAGAAGAGAAGGCGGGAAGAAAATGAGCGAGAACTGCATCTTTTGCCGCATCATCAAGGGAGAAATCCCTGGCAAGCGCCTGTATGAGGACGAAGACGTAATCGCCATCCACGACATCCATCCCGTGGCCCCGGTCCATTTCATGCTGATCCCCAAGGCGCACATCGAATCCCTGGCGGATGTCGGAAATGCGCACAAGGATCTCATGGGAAAAATGATGGTGCTCGCCCCGAAACTCGCTCTGGAATCCGGCCTCCCCGACGGATTCCGTACCATCATCAACACGGGGAGAATAGGCGGGCAGGAAGTGATGCATCTGCACATGCACGTCATCGGCGGGCATGACAGGCTTCCTCCCATGCTCGTCAGGGTTTAATTCAAGGAGTTTATATGGGTTCACTCAGCATCTGGCACTGGCTCATCGTTCTTCTGATCGTTCTTCTGGTATTCGGAACGAAGAAGCTGAAGAATATCGGCAGCGACCTCGGCGGTGCCGTGAGAGGCTTCAAGGAAGGCATGGCCGGCAGCGACGAAGAGCACAAGCAGATCGAATCCTCTTCAGAAGGCCATACCATCGAAGGCGAAGTGAAGGAAAAAACAAAATCCTGATCCATGTTCGACATCAGCTTTTCTGAGCTTTTCCTGATCGGGATCGTCGCGCTGGTCGTCATCGGTCCGGAGCGCCTGCCCAAGGTGGCGCGCGCCCTGGGCGTCATGGTCGGGCGCGCCCAGCGCTATGTCAACGACATCAAGGTCGAACTGCAGCGCGAAGCCAATTTCGATGAAATCAAGAAAATGCAGGAAGATGCCAGAGAATCGGCGATGAAGCTCGAGGCCGAGCTGAAGACCAAGGCCATGGAATATGAACGCAGGTTCAAGGAAGCAGAAGAGACCATGCATGTCGAGCTGAACGAAGTGAAAAAACCGCTCGCCGACAAGACTGAACATGGCACTGAGAAATCCGAGCCTGTCGCCGAAGAAGACCCGAGACAGATGAAGATCGATTTCGGCGAAAAATGAGCACTTCCGAAAGCATCATTTCCCACCTGATCGAACTCAGGACACGCCTTCTGCGATCCGGCATCGCCATCATCGTCGTCTTCCTGTTTCTCGCACCCTGGGCAAGAAACCTTTACACATTTCTCGCGCATCCCCTGCTCGCCCATCTGCCCAAGGGCGGCAGCATGATCGCGACCGAGGTCACCACCCCCTTCCTCGTGCCGATGAAGATCGCGATCATGACGGCCTTCCTCGTCACGCTTCCCCATACGCTTTACCAGCTCTGGGCCTTCGTCGCTCCAGCGCTCTATGCGCACGAAAAGAAGCTGGTCGCACCCCTCATCGTGGGCAGCACCTTCCTTTTCTACTGCGGCATGAGCTTCGCCTATTTCCTCGTCTTTCCCGTCGTATTCGGCTTCATTTCGAAAGTGACGCCGCAAGGCGTGTCGATGATGACCGATATCGGGAAATACCTGGACTTCGTCCTCACGCTGTTCCTCGCTTTCGGCATCACCTTCGAAGTTCCGATCATCGTCATCATCCTGGTCAGAACGGGATTCATCGAAGTTTCGAAACTCAAGGAATGGCGCCCCTACATGATCGTCGGTGCCTTCGTCATGGGTGCGCTGTTCACGCCGCCTGACATCGTCTCACAGACGATGCTCGCCGTTCCCCTCTGGCTGCTGTACGAACTAGGCATTTTCCTTGCAAAATTCGTTCCAAAAGAAGAGCCCAACACATGACTACTCCCTACTCAAGATTCGTGGCATCCGAGCTCATCCTGAGGGACGAACTCGCGATAGACCGCACGCTGCTCGCCAACGAAAGAACGCTGCTTTCCTATCTGCGCTCTGGGATTGCGCTCTTCATCGCGGGCATCTCGATCATCCATTTCTCCCACCAGGCATGGTTCACAGCCGTGGGCTTTGCCTGCCTGCCCAGCGGACTTGTGACCGTCTGGATCGGGATCCGCAAGTACCGCGAAATGAGCAAGGCCATCCAGGTGATCAGGCGCCAGTTGGAAATGCTGCCGAAGGAAGATTGAGCCTTATTCCACGCTGCCGAAGGAAGGGTCCTGGCTGTAAGGCGGGGGTGGAACGCCTGCAATCCTGCTTCCCTGGTTGACGGGCCCGCCCGGAAAGAGTTCGTAAAGATGCTTCTTTCCGCCTCTTGCCCCGAAAGGCTCCTCGAGCGCGCCAAGCAGCCTCGGGCCGCTCAGATCATGCCCGTGCAGCCTGTAATGGTTCCTGAGCAGATTCACCACTTCCCAATGTTCTTCGGTAAGCGCTATCCCTTCCGTTTCCGCGATGCTTTCGGCGATCTTTTCAGACCATTCGGGAAGCGCGGCAAGGCGACCTTCCGGATCATCCTTCAGCATGTTTTCGATATTCAGCATTTCCCTCTCCTTGTGAGGTGCCAGGATTTCATTTATAGGACAGCGGGCATCCCTAATCAAGCTGTGGCAGAATAGCGGGCCATGGATTCCAAACCTGTCGGGCGCTTCGCCCCTTCGCCAACCGGTCCGCTTCATTTCGGCTCCATCGTCGCCGCAGTGGCCAGCTTCCTGGACGCGAAATCGGCAGGCGGTAAATGGCTCGTCAGGATCGAGGATGTCGACGAGGCGAGAACCGTCCCTGGGGCTGCAGAGCACATGCTGAAATTGCTCGAGAACCTAGGCATGGAATGGGATGGGGAGGTACTCTACCAGAGCGGAAGGAAGCGCCTCTACCAGGAAGCCATGGCTGCGCTAGGCAACTTCGCCTATCCCTGTTCCTGCTCGAGGCGCGAGATCGAAGGCATCTACAAAGGAACATTCCTGAGTGGGGCGAAAGGGGAGGCGAAATCGGTCAGAGTCAGGGTGAACGACGAGAAAATAAGCTTCATCGACCTGATCCAGGGAGAATATGCCCAGAACCTCGAAAACGAAGTCGGTGATTTCGTCCTTTTCAGGGCGGACGGCTTTTTCGCCTACCAGCTCGCTGTCGTCGTCGACGACTGGGAACAGGGCGTGACGCGCATCGTGCGCGGCGCGGACCTGCTCGATTCCACACCGAGGCAGATCCATCTGCAGAAGCTTCTCGGTTTCGATATTCCCATTTATGCGCATCTTCCCGTCGCGGTCAACGATCAAGGGGAAAAGCTCTCCAAGCAGACGCAGGCTGAAGCGGCTGCCCCTGAAATCCAAACGCTGTTCAAAGCGCTGAGCTTCCTGGGACAGAATCCGCCGAAACTGCTTCTCGAAGGAGACATTCCCGCCTTCTGGAATTGGGCATTGCAAAACTGGGATCTCGACAGAGTCCCCAAAACGAAATCGATAATGGAAAAGACATGACTAGAATCGAATCCCTCGACCACGAGGGCAGAGGGGTCGCTCATATGGAAGGCAAGGCGATCTTCATCGAAGGCGCCCTTCCGGGAGAGCAGGTGGATTATTCGGTTTTCAAGAAAAAACCGAAAGTCGAATTTGCCAACGTGACCAGGATACTGCGAAGCAGTCCCTGGCGAGTCGAAGCGAAATGCCCCAACTTCGGCATCTGCGGCGGATGCAGCATGCAGCATCTCGATCCTTCGGCACAGGTCGCAGCGAAACAGCGCATCCTGGAAGATGCGCTCTGGCATGTGGGCAGGGTGATGGCAGACCGCATCCTGGCCCCCATCCATGGCCCCTACTGGGAATACCGGCGCAGGGCCAGACTCTCGGTGAAATACGTCGAGAAGAAGGAAAAGGTCATGGTCGGATTCAACGAGAAGCGCACCCGCTACGTCACCGACATGGAAAGCTGCGCAGTTCTTCCGCAAAAAATATCCGCTCTGATCCCGCTTCTCAAGGAAATGATAGAGAAGCTTTCAGTGAAAAAACGTCTTCCCCAGATAGAGGTCGCTTCGGGTGAAGATTGCGATATCCTCGTTCTCAGGATTCTCGATCCGTTGACGGATGCCGACGAAAAAATCATCAGGGAATTCTCTGATCGATGCGCCGTGACGATCTACCTTCAGCCCAAGGGAGTCGACTCGATCCACCCTTTCCATCCGCCCGAACCCGCCAACCTATCTTATTCCCTGCCCGAGTTCGGCCTCGCCATGCCCTTTTTGCCTTCCGATTTCACCCAGGTGAATTTCTCGGTCAACCGGGCCATGGTCAGGCGCGCCATCGATCTTCTCGCGCCAAAAGAAGGCGAAAAAATAGCCGATCTCTTCTGCGGGCTGGGGAATTTCACGCTGCCGATCGCAAGATCCGGCGCACTTGTGGTCGGCATGGAGGGTAGCGCCACACTCGTCGAGCGGGCGAAGGAAAATGCAGGAAAGAACGGCATCTCGAATGCGCGTTTCGAAGTGGCCGATCTGTTCGAACCGAAAGGAATCGATCTTTCAGGATACGACAAGCTGCTGATCGATCCGCCCAGGGCTGGCGCGCACGAACTCGTCCAGGCACTGAAAGGTCCGCTTCCCGGTCGCATCGTCTACGTCTCGTGCGATCCTGCAACGCTTGCCAGGGATGCAGGCATACTCGTCCATTCGAAAGGCTATGATCTGGCCTGCGCGGGCGTGATCAACATGTTCCCGCACACGTCCCATGTCGAATCGATTGCGCTCTTCACCCTTCCAGGAGCGACTTGATCACGGCACCGGCGAGCATGAAGCCGAATAGCGGCGGCATGTAGCTGATCGTGCCGTTGACCGCCCTGGGGCGCCCGTGCCCGGAAACGGGTTCCGGGGGGAGCGGCGGCCTGGGCTGTTCGTCCGTGTACACCGTCAGCACGCCCTTTTCGATTCCCCGCTTACGCAATCTCTTCCTCATCTGGCTTGCAAGCGGGCAGATTCTCGTCTCGGAAATATCGCCGAGCCTGATTCTTGACGGGTCGAGCTTGTTCCCTGCACCCATGCTGGACGCGACTTTCAGCCCTCTTTTCACGCTCTCGGCAACGAGCGCAACCTTGCAGTTGAGCGAATCGATCGCATCGATCACGTAATCCGCATCGTTCGGGACAATGTCGTTGACGTTCTCGACATTCAGGAATTCCCGCCTGACAGTGACGATGCAATCCGGATTGATTTCATGGATTCTCGATGCCATCAATTCCGCCTTGGATTTTCCAACGGTCGAATCCAAGGCTGGCAACTGCCTGTTGATGTTGCTCATCGCCACCACGTCGTGGTCCAGCAGCGTGAGCCTGCCTATGCCGCCGCGAGCGAGCGCTTCGGCGCAATAGGAGCCAACGCCGCCAAGTCCTGCAAGGAAAACATGTTTCGATGCAAGTTTGGCTATTCCTTCATCCCCGATGAGGATCTTCGTCCTTTCGAATCTGCTCATTCCAGCTCCAGCACTTCTCTGGCGTTTTCAGTTGTTTCGATTGTCAGCTCGTCTAACGGCATTTTCCTTAAACTCGCAAGAACTTCTGCTATTTTCGGCAAATATTCGGGAGAATTCCTGTTTTTTCCGATGAAGGACGGCGGCATGTCCGGGGAATCCGTCTCCAGCACGATGCTATTCAGGGGAAGCGTCTGTGCAAGATGGCGTATTTTCGTTGCACGCTCGTAGGTCATCGCCCCGCCGAAACCGAGCTTGAACCCCAGCTTGATGAATTCCTCCGCCTGCTGCAAACTGCCGTTGAAGGCATGTGCGATCCCGCCTTTCACCTTTGTTTTCCTCAAGCTTGAAAGAATGGCATCCTGCGAGCGGCGCACATGGAGGAGAACGGGCAGATCGAATTCACGCGCAATCCTGAGCTGCGCCTCGAAATAATCGACCTGAAGTTCCCTGTCGTAATGCTCGACGAAAAAATCAAGCCCGATCTCGCCGATCGCGACGATTTCCATTGCCTTCTCGCGCAGCACTTCCAGGTCGCCGATCGATGCACCTTGCACATAAAGCGGATGGATGCCGAGTGCTGGATAACAGGACAGCTCAGCCGCACAAAGATCGAGCACATTGCCGAAGGACTTTCGCTCCACCCCCGGAACCACGAATGCCCCCACCCCCGCCATTCTCGCTCGCGCGATCACCTGCGCCCTGTCCGGATCGAATTCGGACGCATCGAGATGGCAATGGGTGTCGATCAGCATCAGTTCTTCCGGATGACCGGCCGCTTGCCCACGGTGACCTTGAGCTCCATCTTCTTCCCTCCCCTCAGGATCGTCATGCGCGCAACCTTGCCGGGCTCGAGCTCGGCGATGTCGTTCAGCATGGAAGAGGCATCGTCCACAGGACTGCCTTCGAGCTGGATCAGGATATCTCCGGGGCGCATCCCTGCGGAATAGGCCGGCCCGCCCCTGAACACGCCGGCGATCAGCGCACCTCTCGTGTCTGAAAGCCTGAATGAATCAGCAAGCTCAGGACTGATGTCCTGCACTTCAACCCCGATCCAGCCGCGCGTCACGGAGCCCTTCTCCATGATCTGCTCCATCACGTTCTTGGCAAAACTCACCGGAATGGCAAAACCGATTCCCAAAGAGCCTCCGCTTTGCGAGTAGATCGCGGTATTGATGCCGACCAGATTGCCGTTCGCATCGACCAGCGCACCGCCTGAATTGCCTGGGTTGATGGGCGCATCGGTCTGGATGAAATTCTCGTAGGTATTGATGCCGAGATGGTTCCTGCCCAATGCACTGACGATACCCATGGTGACCGTTTCCCCGACGCCAAAGGGGTTGCCGATGGCCAGCACGATATCACCCACCTTGACGTCTTGCGATCGCCCGAAAGTGATCGGCGTCAGGTTCTTGAATTCGACCTTCAGCACGGCCAAATCGGTTTCGGGATCGGATCCGACTACCTTGGCGAGCGACTTCCTTCCGTCTGACAAGGCCACCTCGATCTCGTCCGCCGCCTCGATGACATGCCTGTTGGTCAGAATGAATCCCTCCGGGCTCACGATCACGCCAGAACCAAGGCTGAAGCTTCGCCTCGTCTCGGACTGCCCTGGTTCGCCGAAGAAGCGCCTGAAGAACGGATCGTCCATGAGCGGATTTCTCGGCATCCTGACCTCATGGCTCGTGAAGATGTTGACAACAGAAGGCATGGCCTTTGCAGCCGCGCTTGAAAAACCGGACATCTTGCCGCCCTTGACCTCGACCGCCTCCCGGATCGTCGCGATGGAACCATGCCTGCCGAAAGGAAGCAGATTGGATTTCAGGGTCGAGACGACGAACAGAATGGCAAGACTTATGGTCGCCGTTTGTGCAAAAATAAGCCAAAGTCTGCGCATGGCCGAGGATCCTTATGCTTCGATACGAATTGGAAGATTATACCGGACGTTTGCTCGAGATCGACCGGTTCAGGGATTATTGCCCGAACGGCCTTCAGGTCGAAGGGAAAAACGAGATCGTTAAAATCGCAACCGGCGTCAGCGCTTCGCTTGCCTTTCTGGAAAAGGCGATGGATTCCGGGGCGGACGCCGTATTCGTTCACCACGGCTATTTCTGGAAGAACGAAGACCCCAGGATCAATGGCATCAAGAAAAAGCGCATCGAACTTTTGCTCAAGAGCGGCATGAATCTTTTCGCCTATCATCTGCCGCTCGATGCCCATCCGGAGCTCGGCAACAATGCTCGCCTTGCGCAAAAGCTCGGCTTTACAGTCGATTGCAGATTCGCGGATCAGGGGGTAGGCATGCTCGGAAAAACCGGAAATGCCGTCTCCGCGCTTGAACTCGCAGGCAGGATAGGAGACACACTCGGCAGGGATGCGCTCATCGTCGGGAACACATCCAGGCAGGTGAAAAAAATCGCGTGGTGCAGCGGCGCAGCACAAGGCTATCTTCTCGAAGCGGCCAGACTGGGGGCGGACGTCTACCTTTCAGGGGAAATATCGGAGCAGACCGTCCACGAAGCCGAAGAATCCGGAATTGCCTACATCTGCGCAGGGCATTACGCGACGGAGCGGTACGGAATCCAGGCGCTTGGCGAGCATCTGGCGCATGCTTTCGGGCTGGCACACGAGCATATCGACACAAACAATCCGGTCTGATATTTTACCTTTACATACATATAGTTATGTCACAATATTTCGTATTTTTTGCAAAAATGGGTTAAAATAGCCCTTTTCGGAAAATTACGGCCATGATGACTCTGTATTCGGGCACGTCCTGCCCTTTCAGCCAACGATGCCGCATCGTGCTGTACGAAAAGGACATGGATTTCCAGATCATAGACGTCGACCTCTACAACAAGCCTGAGGATCTGGCGGTCATGAACCCCTACAATCAGGTTCCAGTCCTCGTTGAACGCGACCTGGTCCTGTACGAATCGAACATCATCAACGAATACATCGACGACCGCTTTCCCCATCCTCAACTGATGCCGGCGGACCCGATCATGCGCGCTAGAGCAAGGCTCTTCCTTTTCAGGTTCGAAAAGGAGCTTTTCGTCCATGTCGAGGAGATCGAGCGCGGCAGTCAGAAATCTGCCGAAAAGGCGAGAATCGCCATACGAGACAGCCTGACCCAGATCGCACCCGTATTCGCCAAGCAGAAATACATCCTGGGCGATGAATTCTCGATGCTCGACGTAGCGCTCGCACCGCTGCTCTGGCGCCTCGACTATTACGGCATCCAGCTCGGCAAGCAGGCTGCACCCATCCTGAAATACGCAGAGCGCATCTTCAGCAGACCGGCTTTCATCGCCGCGCTGACCGCCTCCGAGAAGGTCATGCGCAAGTGAGCACGGCTTCCACCAAGCCGTATCTCATCCGGGCGATCTACGAATGGTGCTCGGATTCAGGCATGACACCCTACCTTTCGGTGAAGACGGACGACAACACGAAGGTGCCGATGGAATTCGTCAAGGAAGGCGAGATCGTCCTCAACATCGGGGTTGCAGCGACGCGCGGCCTCGTGCTCGGGAACGATTCGATCCAGTTCACCGCACGCTTCGGCGGCGTACCCAGGGATATATGGGTACCCGTCTCCAGGGTGGCGGGGATTTTTTCAAAGGAAAACGGGGAAGGCCTTTTCTTCCAGGTCGAGGATACGGATGGTCCGGAACACGAGCCGCCAACCCCCGCTCCGACAAAGCCCAAGCTTCACATCGTCAAGTAAGCGGTTGTCCGTCTCAGTTTCAGCTTATATAATTCAAGCGCGCCGGCATAGCTCAGTTGGTAGAGCAGCTGATTTGTAATCAGAAGGTCGTGGGTTCGATTCCTATTGCCGGCACCAAATAAAATTCATAAAAATCAAACAATAAAATGATTTTTATGTCATTCCAAATCATCCGACATCATTCCACATAATCGATCTGGCACACTTTCACTGTGCCAAAATTGTGCCAGATGTGCCAACCCTTCCATTCGGTAAAATGGCACAAAATGATAGCGGATTTGTAAAACGACCAAGGGCGGGAAAATCCCGCCCTGTCGATATCAGATGCCGCTGGCATTGGTGCAAGTGTAGGTCGTTCCAGAAAACTCGAACTCCCTGAAATCCCCCGAGTATTCGCAATCGCGAGCAAAGGACTTGTAGTCGATGTAGGACCGGAGATTTTCCGGGATCTCGTGAAGATAGATTTCATCGAAAAGGGCTTCGGCTGCTTCTTCCAGGTTGCCTTCCTGAATCATCACGTCGTCGATCTTCCCCAGTGCGTCTTCGAGGTCGTAGCCCTGGTCGAAAAGGAAATAAAGGGCAGGTTTCTGGTAGTCGCCCAGATCCATGATTTCTTCAATGAAGAATTCAATGGTTGCCTGATTGATCCCCGCCGCGTCGAAAAGCTGTGCATTCTCGGCGTCGCCTTCGATGAACTGGATTTCGAATTCCTCGACAGGGAGCCCGAAGCTATCCCTGGCTTTCTCGCATTTTTCTTCGAATTCCTCGATAGTATCGAAATAGAAGCCGTTGGCATCAAGATTGTAGGGCTGTGCGTGCAATGTAGTCATGGTTTTCTCCTCGGTCGTTGAAAGTGATGCTCTCGACCTGGACTCTCTCTTCGCCTCCCCTTGGGGACGGGAGGGGGAAGCCTTTTGCTGAGAAAAACAAAAACCGGGATTTCTCCCTGCTTTGCTTGTGATGCCCACGATCAGTTCCCCCTTCACCTGCGGATGAGGGGGCTGATCCAGTGGGCATGCAATGATGGGAGAATGGTTTGAACGAGGCGGGTTAAGCGGTGTAGATTTTCATGCTGCCCGATGGGCAAGCCGAATGACATGCAGATGGCGTGAGGATTGCAGGGCAGCCTGGATCAACTCATCTCGATCACTCTCGCCACGTCCCCGTGGCATTCTGAGCACAACCCCACGAGCAGCAGGTTGCCACCTTTGACGGTCCCAGTAAAATTCGTGATTGTCACTTCATGACGGCATTTCCCGCACCAAACATTGGAGAGGTAAAGCTTTCTCACTTCCTTGGGCATCTTTGCCCAGAGCTTCTCTGCGGAGCGAGTGAATTTCGGGATGGATTCGATGGTCATGATTTTTTATATCCCTCCAATGCGGTATTATTCCACGATTGGGAATCGGCGGCCCTCATAGGATACAAACGACATTCTCCAACGTGAAGTCGCATTTATTCCCGCTCAATGAAAACCTGAGGACAGGCAAGCCAACAACACGGCGCAGAAAACAATGCCACGCATCTTCGACAACATAGAAAAACCGCTGCTGCCAGCATTGCAGGAAACCCTCAAGGTCGCCGAGCGGGCGGATTTCTGTGTCGGGTATTTCAATCTTCGCGGTTGGCGTCATCTTGCCAGTCATGTTGATCGATGGGCGGGCGGCGACGGCGAATGCTGCCGATTGCTGGTGGGCATGCACGTCACCCCCAGCGATGAACTCCGGCAAGCCCTGCGCACGCGCGAGGATGACGATGGCCTGGATAACCAGACGGCGCTACGTGAAAAGCGGCGGATTGCTGAGGAATTTCGCCAGCAATTGACCTTCGGCGTTCCGACTAATGACGACGAAGCAGCGCTACGGCAACTCTCGGTTCAGATTCGGGCCAATAAGTTGATCGTCAAGGTGTACCTGCGCCACCCCCTGCACGCCAAGCTCTATCTGCTGCATCGGCAGGATGCCAACAACCCGGTCACCGGCTTTCTGGGTAGCTCAAACCTCACGCTCGCGGGCCTAGCCAAGCAGGGGGAATTGAACGTCGATGTGCTGGAGCATGATGCCTGCAACAAGCTGGTCGATTGGTTCGAAGATCGCTGGCGCGACCGCTGGTGCGTCGACATCTCCAAGGAACTGGCCGACATCATAGACGAGAGCTGGGCGGGTGAACGTCTGGTGCTGCCCTATCACGTCTACCTCAAGATGGCATTCCATCTTGCGCAGGAAGCGCGTGCCGGTCTTTCGGAATTCCGTATCCCTTCGGTTTTTGGAGAAACGTTGTTCGACTTCCAGGTTGCTGCCGTCAAGATTGCCGCGCACCACTTGAACAAGCGTGGCGGTGTGCTGATCGGTGATGTGGTCGGCTTGGGCAAGTCGATGATGGCCACTGCCCTGGCCAAGGTGTTCGAGGACGATTACCACACTGAAACGCTCATCATATGCCCCAAGAACCTCGTTTCAATGTGGGAAGACTATGCCCACCGGTATCGCCTGCACGCCAAGGTGCTGCCGTTGTCCAAGGTGCTGACTGAACTGCCGGAGAAAACCCGACGTTACCGGTTGGTCCTCATCGACGAATCTCACAACCTGCGCAACAAGGAAGGCAAGCGTTGGAGGGTCATCCGCGAGTACATCGAGCGCAACGACAGCCTGACGGTTCTCCTCTCGGCCACGCCCTACAACAAGACCTACCTTGATCTTTCCGCACAACTGGCCTTGTTCCTGAATGAAGATGCCGACATCGGTATCCGGCCGGAAAAATTGCTCACTGAGTTGGGTGGCGAACATGAATTCATTCGCCGACATCAGTGTGGCGTGCGTTCACTGGCCGCGTTCGAGAAAAGCGAAATCCCGGATGACTGGCGCGATCTCATGCGCTTGTACATGGTGCGCCGCACGCGCGGCTTCATCATGCAGCACTACACCCGTGAAGACGAGCGCGGCAAATATCTGCTGTTCTCGGATGGCCGGAAGTCCTATTTTCCCAAGCGCATCCCGAAGAATCTCAGCTTCAAGATTGACGACGCGAATCCGTCCGACCCCTACGCACGCTTCTACAGCGACCCGGTGGTCAATGCGATCAACGAACTGATCCTGCCGCGCTACGGCTTGGGCAACTACATCGCACCCAAGCCCAAGACGCCACCCACGCCGCACCAGACGAAGGTTATCGAGGGGCTTTCGCGCGCCGGCACGCGCCTGATGGGTTTTTGCCGCACCAATCTGTTCAAACGCCTGGAAAGTGCCGGCCCGGCATTCATCCTGTCCATCGAGCGCCACATTCTGCGCAATTTCATTGTCCTCCACGCCATCGAGAACGGTCTGGACATCCCGCTGGGCACACAAGGGGCCGAACTACTCGATACACGCCACTACGACGAAGATCCCGATAGCCTGCTGGCGGATGACAATGGTGACGATGACGTTATCGACCCAACAGCCACCAACGGTTTGCGCACAGAGGCTGACTATCGAGCACGGGCTGCCAAGGCTTACGAGGCTTATAGCGGTGCGCTGAAAAGCCGCTTTAAATGGCTTCCGGGAACACTGTTCATCAAGGCACTCGCCAAAAACCTGCTCACGGATGCGCAATCCTTGCTCCAGCTATTGCGTCTTTGTGGCGAATGGAAGGCCGATGCAGATACCAAGCTGGCTGCCCTCATCGAACTGATCAATCAGCGCCACCCGAATGAAAAGCTCCTCGTCTTCACTCAGTTTGCCGACACTGCCCGTTATCTCAATGCACAGTTGGTCGCGCGTGGTATCAAACAAGCGGGGGAGGCCACCGGGCAGAGCGCAGACCCGACTTCGTTGGCCTGGCGTTTTTCGCCGGGATCGAACGGTAAGCGCGAGCAGATCAAGAAGGTCGAAGAGCTGCGTGTGCTGATTGCGACCGATGTGCTCTCCGAGGGCCAGAACCTGCAGGACGCGCACATCATCGTCAACTACGATCTGCCCTGGGCCATCATTCGTCTGATTCAGCGTGCCGGTCGTGTCGACCGTATCGGCCAGCAGGCCGACACCATTCTCTGCTATTCCTTTGTGCCAGCCGATGGCGTGGAGAGGCTCATCAATCTGCGTGCCCGGGTCAAGCAGCGCTTGATCCAGAATGCCGAGGTTGTGGGTTCTGACGAAAGCTTCTTCGACGACGACACCGAGGAAAAACTGATTCGCGACCTCTACACCGAGAAGAACGGCATCCTGGATGACGACGGCGACACCGAGGTGGATCTCGCGTCCTACGCCTACCAGATCTGGAAGAACGCCACGGATGCCGACCCGGCGCTGGCAGCCAAAATCGAGGCCATGCCCAATGTTGTCTATGCTACCAAGGCGCACCCACCATCACCCGCTGCGCCAAAAGGTGTGCTGGTCTACATGCGCACCGCACAGGGCAACGATGCGTTGGCCTGGATGGACGAGGCCGGCAAACCGGTCACACAGTCTCAACTGACCATTCTGAAAGCGGCGGCCTGTTCGGCGGATACCCCGGCTCTGCTGCGCACCGAACATCACCACGCGCTCACCCAACAGGGCCTTGCCCACATTGTCGAAGAAGAAAAGTCCTTCGGCGGCGCGCTGGGGCGTCCCTCCGGCGCACGCTTCAAAGCCTTCGAACGTCTCAAGCGTTTCCGCGAGGGGCTGGGCGACAAGCGCGACCTCTTCATCACCGACGAATACGTGCGCCGCATCGACCGGGCAATGGAGGAAATTTACCGCTACCCGTTTTACCAGTCAGCAACCGACAGCCTCAACCGTCAGCTCAAGACCGGCATAGGCGACCACCAGTTGCTGGACCTGATCTTTTCGCTGCGGGAAGACGGGCGCTTGTGTGTGATTGATGATCAAGACCAGCGGAAGGAGCCAAAGCTCATTTGTTCGATGGGCCTGGCAGCCGCAGCAACGGACTGAAGGGAGAAGTGCCCCCATGATTACCAAACTTGAACTCCACGACTGGAAGAGCTACGCGAACGCAAATCTGCACATTGACCCGCTTTCAGTACTTATTGGAACCAATGCGAGCGGGAAATCCAATGCCCTGGACGCATTGCTTTTGCTCAATCGCGTTGCCTCCGGCGCTATGCTGACATCCGCGCTCAAAGGGGATGGCGCGCTGTCCCCGGTCCGGGGCGGTATTGAATGGGCGGCGCGAAAGCCGGGGGCTGTGTTTGCCTTGAGCGTCGTTTGCCGAAGCGACGAACTTACGGACTATGAATACCGACTGGAGGGCGAGATCATAGAAAACCGTTGCGATCTGCACTCCGAGCAACTCACGCGCATCAAGTATCGTCCTGGCAAAGACAGTCGGCGCAAATCTATTGCGGGCACGATAAAACTGGTGCGTACCGATGCATGCCCTCAAGATTCACCAACCATCATAGCTCGCCTGTATAATGAGAAACAGGGAACCCCACGCCAGTTGAGCCGCACGCACCCGGTACTTTTTCAACTGGTTGGTCAGAAACTGCGGCAGGAAATTCAGGATGGTGTGACTGCCGTCATCTCCGCGTTACGCGACATTTTCATTCTTGACCCCATTCCCTCGCACATGCGTAATTTTTCGCCATTATCGGAGCGGCTTGAATCCGATGCGTCGAATATCGCTGGTGTACTGGCGGCCTTACCGCAGGAAAAGCAAAAAGAAATCGAGAGGATTCTGACCCAATACGCCAGTCAGTTACCTGAAAGGGACATACGCCGCGTCTATGCGGAAACCGTCGGCAGGTTCAACTCAGACGCCATGTTGTACTGTGAAGAACATTGGCTTGACGAAGGCCCGCCACCCACGGTGGATGCGCGCGGGATGTCGGATGGAACATTGCGCTTTCTTGCCATACTGACTGCGCTGCTCACACGCCCCACAGGAAGTCTACTTGTCGTCGAGGAAGTAGATAACGGCCTGCATCCTTCGCGCGCGCGCTTGCTGCTGGACATGTTGAAAGCCGTAGGGGCACAACGTGGCGTGGACGTGCTGGTGACCACGCATAATCCGGCATTGCTGGATGCCATGGGAACTGAGATGGTGCCTTTCATCACCGTTGCCAATCGTGACCCTGCTACCGGCTTCAGCGTCTTGACCTTGCTGGAAGATATTGCGCAATTGCCTAAGTTGCTGGCACAAGGTCCGATCGGGCGCTTGTCCAGCCAAGGCCTCATCGAACAGAGCATATCAAGCGCTCAGGTTTCAGGTACGCAAGAGGGGGAAATCAATGAGTAAGCGCGTCCTTATCCTGGACACCTCCGTTCTGTGCTGCTGGCTGCAGGTTCCCGGCAAGGAAGAGGCGGGGCCCATCAGTGACCGATGGAATCATGCGCGCATCGACAGGCTGCTGGAGCAGGAGCGCGCGAAAGGCAGCACTTTCGTTTTACCGATTGCCACTCTGATCGAGACAGGCAATCACATTGCCCAAGCGGGCAGCCAACGATTCGAACGTGCCAGCAGCTTGGCCGACTATCTTCGCGAGGCGGCGGATGCCAAATCTCCCTGGGCCGCCTTCACCGATCAGTCGCCCTTGTGGCAACCCGAAAACCTGCGGACGTTGGCCGATAGCTGGCCGCAGTTGGCTAACGGCGGCACGACGATTGGCGACGCCACCATCAAGGATGTCGCCGAGTATTACGCCAAGGCTAGTTATTTTGTCGAGATACTCACCGGGGATGCCGGCTTAAAAGCCTACGAACCTGCTACGCCCGCGGCCATTCCGCGCAGGCGGCGCTAACATGATATTTCTTTAACATGACGATAGATGCCGCCCGCTTCCAGAAACTGCTCGGCGAATTCAAGCTTGAGCAATTGTTCAACGAGCTTGGCTGGGAACGTCCCCATCTCAAGCCGCAAGCCATCACGGTCAATGGCGAAACATTCACGCTAACCAACCTCGCCCACAAGCGCGGTGTCGCCGTATTCCGCTGTTCGCCGGATAGCACTGGCAAGGTGCCCACCCGCCCCGTGCTGCTCAAGATCGAGAAGGAAGCGGCCAAGCTCGCACACGAGCATTTGCTGGTGTTCGCCGATGCCGGCGAAACTATGCTCACCTGGCTGTGGGTTTCGCGTGCGCCGGGCCAACCCACCACGACACGCACCCACACATGGCACAAAGGGCAGAGCGGCGAGTCGTTACGGCAGAAGCTCTCGCAAATCGTCTGGTCACTGGAAGAGGAAGAGGCGATTACTCTCACTGACGTGATCACTGGCCTCAAGCACGCCTTCGACCGCGACCGCATCTCCAAGAGTTTTTACGACAAGTTCAAAGCCCAGCACGAAGCCTTCGCCGATTTCATTGAGGGTCTCGCCGCCGTCAGCGACAAGGCCTGGTACGCCTCGCTGATGCTCAACCGGCTGATGTTCGTCTACTTCATCCAGAAGAAGGGCTTTCTGGATGGTGACGAAAACTATCTCGCCAACCGCATGGCCCAGGTGCAGGCCGCTGCGGGCAAGGGGAAGTTCCACAGTTTCTATCGCCAGTTCCTGCGCCGTTTGTTCCATGAAGGCTTGGGCCAGGCCAAGGCCGAGCGCAACTCCGAGCTCAATCGCCTGATCGGTGAGGTGCCCTATCTGAACGGCGGCCTCTTCTCCCTGCACGAGCTGGAAGAAGCCAATCCCGATATCGACGTGCCCGACGAGGCTTTCGAGCGCCTGTTCGCCTTCTTCGATGCTTGGGACTGGCACCTGGACGACCGTCCGCTGTCCAGCGGGAAAGAAATCAACCCCGACGTCCTGGGCTACATCTTTGAGAAGTACATCAACCAGAAGCAGATGGGGGCTTACTACACCAAGGAAGACATCACCGAGTACATCAGCAAGAACACCGTCGTCCCGCACCTGATCGAGCAGGCTCGCGAACGCTGCAAGGTGGCGTTCGACGGCGAAGCCTCGGTGTGGAACCTGCTCCAGGCCGATCCCGACCGCTACATTTACCCGGCGATGAAAACCGGTGTTATCGACACTGCTGGCAAGGTCGTGCCCGAATCGGCCCTGCCGGATTTCGTGCAGGCCGGCATGAAAGATCCCAAGGCACGGATGTTCGAGCGCCGCTACAACCTCGGCGAGGCCTTTTTTCATACCGCCACCGGTGAGCGCGGCACGCTGCCCACCGAAACCTGGCGCGAATACGTCGAGCGTCGTAGCCGCTGCCTGGCCGTGCGCGACAAGCTGGTCAAGGGCGAGGTGAAGAGTGCCGACGAGCTCATCACCCTGAATCTCGACATCCGCCAATTCATGCAGGATGTGATCGACACCGCCACCTCCCCTGACCTGTTGCGCGCCGTTTGGCAGGCCATCGTCGGGCGCATGCCGGAAAACGCCAACGAGAAATTCCGCCACGGCATCACCATCCTCGACCCTACCTGCGGTTCCGGCGCCTTCCTTTTCGCCGCGCTGGGCGTGCTGGAGCCGCTCTACGAAGCCTGCCTTGAGCGCATGGAAGGCTTTGTCGAAGATGCAAAGAAGCTCGGCAAGCCAGGGGAGGCAGATTTCGCCAAGGTGTTGGCGGAAGTCGACAAGCATCCCTCGCGCCGCTACTACATCTTCAAGAGCATCATCCTGCACAATCTCTTCGGCGTGGACATCATGGCCGAGGCGGTGGAGATTTGTAAGCTGCGCCTATTTCTCAAGCTGGTGTCCCAGGTCGATGCCGGTCGCGAGCTGGAGCCACTGCCCGATATAGATTTCAACATCCGCGTCGGTAATACCTTGGTCGGCTATGCCACCGAAGCCCAGTTTAAACCACAGATCGAAACTATCGCGAATGATTACCAGCACCGTGATGATATTCTTGCCAGCATTGTTGAGCTGACCGATCTTTTCGACCGCTTCCGCGAACAGCAGACCGTGCACGGCGGCAAGGTCACGGCGGACGACAAGCGCAAACTGCGCGACAAGCTGAGCGCGCTAAGTCTGGAACTGGATCGCTATCTGGCCCGCGACTACGGCATCGACCCCGATAAGGCTAAGCCATTTACCGCCTGGCGCGAGAGCCACCAACCCTTTCACTGGTTTGCCGAGTTCTATGGTGTGATGCGGGAGGGCGGGTTCGATGTGGTGATTGGGAATCCGCCATATGTCGAGTATTCAAAGGTTCGATCTACCTACTCGATTCATGGCTTCAACACGGAAGACTCTGGAAACTTGTACGCGTTCACTATCGAGCGATCAGGCGTCCTCGTGGATCGAGATGGCAATGTTGGATTGATCGTTCCTATCGCTGCCATCAGCGTATCGGAAACAGCTTCGGTTCGAGAAAATATCCGTAATGGCTATCAAGCCACATGGTTTAGCAGTTATGCGATTCGGCCGGCAAAATTGTTCGAGGGCGTTGAGCAACGGCTGACGATTTTCCTTGCGCATAAAGGGGGAGACAGAAGAACACAGGTTCTATCCACTAAGTATCACCAGTGGTACGTCAGCGAACGGCAATATCTCTTCGATACGTTGGCTTACTGTCCTCTCCCATTTCCAACAGATAGTTATCCTGTGGCGAAATGTGGATCACTGGTAGCGCGCTCCGCCCTTGAGAGGTTGGATAGCGCCCAAGGCACTAGAGCGGTAGCTTGGCTTGTTGGAAGATGTACATCTCCTCTGTTCTTCCATAGGACGCCGGGCTATTGGATCAGGATGATGGATTTTGAGCCGTATTTCCGATCACCGACTGCCACTAGGTCTGTGCACCACATTCGTGAGCTTAGTGCAGTAGGAAAGCGTGAGGCATCGTTCATCGGCTGTGTTGTCAGTAGCTCTCTTTATTTCTACTGGTTCTTCTCGCTCGGGAATTGTCGCAATCTGACTTTAGACGACGTTCGCCAGTTCCCCATCGGAAAGCCATCGATATCTTCGCTTGATCGGGCCGAGGAGTTGTTTTCTCGCTTGATGAGCGACTACCAGAAGAATTCCG
>JAJZPK010000014.1 GCA_021811205.1 Pseudomonadota bacterium | reverse complement strand
CCTCGGTGGCCATCGCCGCTTTTGCATCCGAGGCTTCCTGGTACAAATGGAAAAGCAGGGTGGACGGCTCCATCGTCTGCATGCAGGTCTCTCCCGGCAAGTACTGGTTCGCCTACCGCGGCCCCTACAAGGATGCGCAGTGCACGAAGCTTGGCAATCCGCAGTAATTTCAGCCCTGCTTGTCTTATCCTTGCCCGCCCAGGCTGCCGGGCAGCATGCGCCCCATGCCGAGGAAATTTCGATCCGCAGCAAGGTCATTGTGGCTTTCAGCCCGAACGGGGAAGCGACGAGCGTGATCGTGGATGCGATCGGGAAGGCGAAGCGCCAGATCCTCGTGCAGGCCTACAGCTTCACGAGCCGTCCGATTCTCGCCGCGCTGGCTGAAGCGGAAGAAAGGGGAGTCGATGTCGAGGTCATCGCCGACAAATCCAACGACAGGGGCCGATATTCCGGCGCAACCTACATGCGCAACCATGGCGTGCCCGTCTGGATAGACGACACGGTCAGAATCGCCCACAACAAGGTCATGATCTTCGACGGAAAATCCGTGCTCACCGGAAGCTTCAATTTTTCCAGGGCCGCGCAGAAGGACAATGCGGAGAACATCCTGCTCGTCGAGGATTCGCCTGAACTTGCGGCCCGTTACATCCGCGACTGGAAATGGCGGCAATCCTGGTCAAGGCGGCTGCCCTAGATCCTGAACTTCGACACGACTTCCTGCAGACTCGATGCAAGCCCCTCGAGATTCCTCGCCGTTTTCGCCGTTTCCTCGACTGCAGCGTTGTTCTCCTCGATCATCTGCGCGATCTTTTCGACGCTGACGGCGATTTCGTTGTTCGCCATGCTCTGTTCCCTGAGCGCCGAGCCGATGTCGTTCACCGTCCCCACTACCTTGCGCGACCCCGAATTGATCCGGCTGATCGCTTCGCTCGTCTGCCCCGCCTGCCGCATGCCCTGATCTACCTGGTCGACTCCCTCGCGCATGCTTTCCATGACCGAGACGATGCCGTTCTTGACCTTTTCGATGACCGAGGAGATTTCGAGAGTGGAATTGGACGTCCGCTCCGCGAGCTTCCTGACTTCGTCTGCGACCACGGCGAACCCCCTTCCCTGCTCGCCTGCCCTCGCTGCCTCGATGGCTGCATTCAGGGCGAGCAGGTTGGTCTGCTCCGCGATTTCCTTGATCATGTTGACGATGTCGGCGATCTGCTCGGATTGCTGGCCAAGTTCCTCCATGATGGTTGAGGAGGCATTGACGGTCGAGGCGATGTCGCCCATCTTCGAGATCATTTCCTCGATGACGCTGCTTCCTTCTTCGGAGAGATTTCCCGATTCTGTCGAGATCTTTTCGGCATTGCCCGCATGGTCCGAGATCTGGCTGACGCTGACCGTCATTTCCTCGACGGCTGCCGCCATGGATGAGGCGGCCTCGCTCTGGCTTCTCGAGCTTGCGGCGACCTGGCTCGCCGCAGTGGACAATTCGCAGGCTGCATCGGAGACTTTTTTCGAGTTCTCCCTCGCGCCCCTGATGAGACTCCTGAGATTGGCGTTCATCGTCCTGAGCGCCGCCAACAGCTTGCCGATCTCGTCATTCGATTCGACGTCTATCCGCGACGTCAGGTCCCCTTCGGCGACCCGTTGGGCGATTTCGACGGCTCTGCTGATCGGGCGGGTGATGCTACGTGTGAGCATGAAGGCGATGAAGGCGCCTAGCAGGAGGGCGAAAGAAGAAACGGCGATCATCATGATCTTCCCCGACTCGTAGCCTGCATCAGCCCGTTTAGCGGCCTCTTCATCCAGGCTGTTCTCCAGCCGAACCAGGCTGTTGAGCCGGTCCAGCCAGGTATCGATCGGCCCTTTCAGGTCATCGAGCAGGAGCCTGGTGGCTTCCTCGTTTCTGTTGGCGAAACCAAGCTCGATGGCCTTGTCGACAAGGGGCTTGACTGCCGCCTCGGATTCGCTGATCTTCGCAAAAAGCGCCTTCTCGTCTTCGGTCGTTCCGGGAAGGGCGTAGAATTCGGAGAGCTTCTTCTCGACTTCGTCGATCGCTTTCCTGTTTTCCCTGATCTTCTGAAGTTCGACTTTCATGTCTTCCTGGCGGGTCATGAGGATCATGTTCCTCACCAGGATCTGCTTATGGTACACGAGGCCGCGCATGGAATAGACGAGCTTGGTTTCGGCGACGCCGATCTTGACGATGCCGTCGAGCGCTTCCTGGATCTGCATCATGCGGAATATGCCGATTCCGGCGACGATCAGCATTAGGGCCATCAATGCCGCGAAGCCTGCTCCGAGGCGGGTTCCGATCTTGAACTGGACAAGGCGCATACATGATCCTTTTGAATTGTTCTATTGGCGGAATTTCGCAGGAAAGATGTTAGTTCCGAATTGTTAAGGCGGAATTATGCAGCCCGGCGCGGCTGCCCGGGGCCTAGTGGTTGCCTGACCTGGCCGGCCTGTGTGAAAAGAAGACAATGCAGAAGGCGATGATGGCCAGGAGAGAAAGGGAAGCGGAATATCGGCTCAACGCGAGCCCGCCCTGGCCGATGGGCTTGTCGAGATAGTCGCCTACGACGGCGCCCAATGTGATATGCAGATTGTTTATAGCACCAGCATAGCGCAAAATGAAAAAGGCCTACATGGTTTTCATGCAAGCCTTTGGTTTTTTGGTGCTGATGAGAGGAGTCGAACCTCCGACCTACTGATTACGAATCAGTTGCTCTACCAACTGAGCTACATCAGCAATAGAGCGGTGAATTATAAAGCGTTCGGTCCGGAAGGGCAATCAGACTGTTGCGGGCCGGGTGCGGATGATGATGTCGAGCCCTTCAAGAATCCTGTCCTCGGGCAGCTGGGGGAGATTGAGAATCGAAAGCTCCGATGCGTCGATGTCCTGCAGTTCCCCCGTGACGACGTCGTAGAAATGGTGATGGGTGCTGGTGTTGGGATCGTACAGGATCCTGGACGGGTCGATGATGACTTCCCTGACCAGCCCTTTCTTCACGAAAAGCTTGAGCGTGTTGTAGACGGTCGCCTTGGACGCCTCGGCTTTCCGCCTGTTGACCGAAAGCATGATCTGGTCGGCCGAAAGGTGCTCCATGCAGGAGAGCATGAGTCCTGCGATCTTGACCCGCTGCGATGTCGGGGAAATCCCGTGTTTCCGCAGGAGTGCAGCTATAGAATCATTGTCCAATTTGCCCATGGACCAATTCTAGCACTTGGCACTGCCGCGTCACCTATCACTTCTGATAGGATTTTGCGCCGTTCAGGATTCGCTGAAAACGATGCCGGAAAGCATTTTCGCTGCAGCAGGCGCCATCGTCACGCCGTAGCGGAAATGCCCGATATTGAGGTACAGGTTTTCGAATTCGGGATGCCGCGCTATCGTGGGAATGTTGCCGGGGGAGCCCGGCCGCAATCCGGCCCAGTGCTTCACTGGAGAAAGTCTTTCCAGACCGGGCAGCATTTCGGATGCCTTTGCGCGGAGATGGTTTTCCGAAGTGAGCGACTTGTCGAATCCGCAATGCTCCAGCGTGCTTCCGGCGAGGATGAGCCCGTCCCGCCTGGGTATGAGATAGATGTCGTCCTTGAGCAGTATGGTGTCGAGCAGGCCTTTCGCATCGAAAAGAAGCATCTGCCCCTTGACCGGGAAAATGTCCTTTCTGCCGAGCATTTCACCGCTCCATGCGCCCGCGCAGACGACGTAGCGCTCTGCCGTGAGCACGCTGCCATCCGAGATTCGCAATCCGGATAACTTCCCTTCCTTCCGCACGAAGTCATGCACTGCGCAATGTTCGATTATTCCGACGCCCATGTTTTCCAGGGTTTTTCTGAGCGCCTGAAGGAGCCTGGGATTTCTCACCTGGGCGACGTCCGGAAGAACGAATTCCCCGGATGCGCCTTCGAAATGGCGCATGCCGTGCGCAGTGCACCAGGCGTCCGCCTTTTCCATGGAGCGAACCCCGGGGAGCACGGTCATTCCGCATTTCGAATATTCGGGATCGATCCCGCTCGATTCCTGCAGGCGAGCGGACCATTCCCGATAGAGGGATGCGCCCGCTTGTGCGAGAGAAGTCACTTCTTCCGGGTAATCCCAGGGAAGCAGCGGAAAGAGTATGCCGCCGCCGGCCCAGGAAGCTTCCTTGCCGGCAGTCCCCCTTTCGAGGACGGTGACTTTCGCACCGCTTTTCGCAAGTTCGTATGCGCTGGAAAGACCGATGATCCCGGCGCCGATGATGATGATTTCCTGAGGCAATGTCGTTCCAGTTCGTTCTACCGCTTATTCTAGCAAATCGACCGCTCATCGGATCGATGTTGTGATGGACGGTCGTCTTTGATTTAATTTAATTGGACGAAAATCGCACAGGAAAAACGAAAATGAACAAAAGGGGTTTTACGCTGATCGAGCTGATGATCGTGCTCGCCATCATCGGCATCGTGACCGCGATCGCACTGCCGATGTATGCAAACTACCTGACGCGCGGGAAACTGACCGAGGCGAGCACCAATCTGGCCAATTTCAGGGTCCAGATGGAGCAGTATTACCAGGACAACCGCAGCTATGCCTCAGGTGGCGCATGCGGCGTCGCACTGCCGACCGGGAAATATTTCACCTATAGCTGTTCGATGGGCGCCACGACCGACAGCTATACGGCAACTGCAGCAAGCAATGCCAACGTCGGGCTCGGCAATGCCGGCGACTATACCTATACCGTGGATTCGAACAACAATCAGGCAACGACCAAGTTTGCGGGTTCGGCAGTCACCTACAGCTGCTGGATCACCAAGTCCGGGGATTCGTGTTGAGACAATGGGGTGCCTCCCTGATCGAACTCATGATCGGGCTCGTCATTTTCGGCATCGTGGTGGCCATTGCCGTCCCGAGCCTCACCACCTGGTTGCAGGATGCTCAGGTGAGATCCACTGCGGAGACGCTCCTGAACGGCGTTCAGACGGCGAGAGGGGAGGCGGTCAGGCGCAATTCCATGGCGAAATTCAGCCTGACGAGCACGAGCGGCATGGCGGACTGGTCGGTTTCCGCCTACGACACGACCAACGGGCTTTACGACATTGCGGTGCAGAGCTGGAGCAGCGGGCAGGCCAAGAATGCGCGGGTGGGCACGAGTTCGGCCGCGACCCAGGACTATACGACCGCGATCGCGGCAGGTGCCGGAATGCCTGCTTCGGTGACGTTCAATGCCATGGGAAGGGTCGTCAACGTGGGCACGGACATCACCAGGATAGATGTCACGAATGCGGTCTCGAGCGGGGCAAGGCGATTGGTCATCATCATCTCCCCTTACGGGCTTGCAAGGCTGTGCGATCCGGCCTTGCCCAACACGAACCCGCAAAGCTGCACGTATACAGGATGAGGAAATGAGTGACAGACAGCAAGGCGTGATGCTGATCGAGGCAATGATTGCGCTGCTCATCTTCGCGATGGGAGTGCTGGCCGTGATCGGCATGCAGGCGAGATCGATAGGACAGACGATGGATGCGCGCTACAGGGTGGACGCGGCTTTTCTCGCCAACCAGCTTCTATCGGAAATCTGGGCGAGCAGGACTGTCGCGAACAACGGCATGCCCGACACGAGCACGACGACGCTTTACGGCAATCCCACCTTCTACAGCTGCAATCCCTGCACATCGACCAACAGCAATCCGGTGATCCAGGGCTGGGTGCAGCAGATCCAGAGCACGACCAGCCAGAGCGCTTATCTGCCCGGCGTGACCGATACCCAGAACGCGCCTGTCATCAGCGTCAGCCCTGCGACGCCGAACAGCCAGCCTTACACGATCACGGTGACCCTGCACTGGAAATCCCCCCAGGGCGGCGTGACCCACAATTACACCACTATGGCGCAGATCAATGGATAAGAGACGTCAAGGCGGCTTCAGCCTGGTCGAGATACTGGTCGGGCTCGTGATCGGCATGCTGGCGATGCTGGCGATATTCCAGACGCTGGCCCTGTTCGAATCGCAAAGGCGCACGACAGGGGCGGGGGCGCAGATGCAGCAGAGCGGGCTGGCTGCGATCTACATCCTCGAACAGGACATCCGGCTGGGCGGTTTCGGCCTGATCGACAACGGCGGCATGCCCTGCTTCAACATCAACGCATACGGCAGTCCGCAGAGCGTTTTCCAGAGCGTTCCGTTGCAGATCGTGGACGGCGGGACGGGATCCGATACGCTGGTGACTGCGAGGTTCGATTCGGATACAGGCGGTGTCGCCACTGGGGGCGGGCGCGCCATCCTGACGACCAGTCTTGCCGCAGTGCCGGCCACCCTTCCCGTGGATACCGGAAGGGGATTCAAACCCAACGACTATATATTGATGTCACAGTCCGGACTCGATTGCTCGCTGCTTCAGGTTGCCGGCAACTACGCTTATGCGGGAGATCCGACTAACGTGCCGGTGCAGGCTGTCGCCAATTCCGCAGGAACGACATCCACTCCCGCGTTCCCATCCTATACGGGATCAAGTTCGAACCCCGCATCCTATGCCACCATAGTCGATCTCGGGCAGACCAATTCGTTCATCTCTTCGAAATACTACGTGTCGAGCGGCACGCTGCTGGAGTCGGACAACGGCGCTGCGGGCGTGCCGCTCGCCTCCGTCATCGTCAATATCCAGGCTCAGTACGGGGTAGCGCCTGCGGGCAGCCAGTCGATCACTTGCTGGACCGATGCGAAGGGAAGCAATTGCTCTCCTGCCTCGGGCGACTGGTCCAATCCGACTTCGGCCGATTTCGAGCGGGTCAAGGCGATCAGGATTGCGGTGGTGGCGAGGAGCGATCTCAAGGAGAAGCCCACAGGCGGCGCGACGTCCTGCAACACCACGACGACAGCGCCCGTTTCCTGGCCTTCTCTCGGCGTGCCAAGCGGCAGCAGCCCGCCGCCCGTGGTCGACCTTACGCCCGACACGGACTGGCAATGCTATAGATACAAGGTCTATTCGACCATAGTGCCCTTGAGGAATGTGATGTGGGGGAACCTGTGAACAGGCAAAAAGGCGTTGTTCTCGTCATCGCGCTCATCGCGCTTGTCGCAATGTCGCTTGCAGGCATCGCCCTGATGCGCACCGTCGACACGACCAACGTGATATCGGGCAACCTGGCATTCGGGGAGGCGGCCGTCCAGATGGAGGATGTCGGCGAGGAAGCGGCCTACAACTGGATCATCGGCAATCCCTACTCCAATCCGAGCGGCTGTCAGCATGCGACGTCCGTGTGCCCGAGTTATTACTATCCGAACGTCATGCCGCGCAATGCGCTGACCAATCTGCCCGATCCTGGATCCGGGAACACGCTCAACTGGAGCCCAGCCGTGACGGCCGGATTGCCTTCGGGCTATTCGGTCCAGTACATCATCGAGCGCATGTGCGGAACGGTGGTCGGCGGTGCGCAGACGGCATCCGGGAGCCAGCCGACTTTCGCGAACTGCATGGCCTCTCCGGTTTACGACACCACCCAGAGTCCGCCAGCCGTGATCGCCGGGGTTGGAAGGCTGTTCTTCAGGGTGACGGTTAAGGTCAACGGGCCGAGGAATACGAGCGGTCTCGCCCAGTATTTCATCGGCATGCAGGACAGCGTCATTTGACAGGGAGGGGGTACGAGATGAAATTTGTTCGAAATTCGAGCGCTTTATCCATTTTACGAGAGGGGAAAATCATGAAGCCTAAATTTATTGCAGCACTCATCTTGGGGATGAGTTCATTGACGCTTGCGACTGTCAGCTATGCCGACAGCAGCCATGGCCAGGGCCAGGGCCAGGGTCAGAGCCAGGGCGAAGGAGAAGGGCATGGAAACGATGACGGGGGATCGTCTTCGACGGGCTGCACGGGAAGCGTGATCAGTGCCTGCGGCATGCAGATCGTCAAATCAGTATGCAGCACGGAATCCAGCGAAGACAGCGACAGGCATCACGACAACGAGCATCAGGATGCCGAAGACAACGACCGGGAAACCGACAACGACAGCCACGGCCACCATTACACCGACGACGACAGGGATCCGCCTTCCAATCATCCGGGAGGCGACTACAGCTTCCAGTACTATTACGATTCGAGCGGCAGCATGCACCAGTGCTCGGCAAGCAACCCGGCCCCGGCCGGCGCCCAGGTGGTCAATGTCAGCAACAGCGAGCGACTGGGCACGTCCCCTGACGGCAAGATCACCATCTGCCACCGCATGGGCGGAGCCGAAGTCACGCTCAACATACCTGATGATCAGATCAATGGCGTCAAGGCGCATGGGCACGGCAACCATCCCCTGGATACCATCGGGCGATGCGAGGACGAGGACGACAGCGACCCGAGCCATGATGCAGTGCCGAGGCAGAAGCTGAGCCAGCAGTCCAATGTGACGACTAGCGTCCAGGCATGCCTTGCTGCGCCTGCAGGCACCCAGGTGACAGTCACTCAGGCCAACGGCTCGACCTGGACAGGGGCAGCTCCCGGATGCAATGCTGCGGGCGTTTTCTGCAACGTGCCCGCGGGCGGATCCATCTCGGGCGGCTCGCTTCCCAACAGCGGCGCGCCCAACCGCGGCGGCGTGAGAACCCTGCGCTAATTCCTCACGTACAGACGATAGCGCTCGTGCCGGTCGCCGGCACGGGCGCCTTGCCACAGCAGCTTCAATCCATCGGGATGCTGCCTGTTCGAGGCGATGGACTGAATCAGCACCAGCTTGCAGGTCTTGTTGCGCGCAAGATCAATGCCGAGATAGTAGTCCAGCATAGCGCGCTGCGCATCTCCAACATGCATTCCCTCGATGCACCCGTAATGCGGCGGGATTGAGGCCTTCATCGAATGGAACATCTCCCTGTATCCCTTCACGGAATCGAGAAAGGGAAGCCAAATCGTCATCAGGAGCATCCACACCATGGCAACGCCGCTTGCCCAGTTGATGACGGCGCGCTTGCCGTTGCGCTTGTTTCCGGTAGCGAGCATCGCCCAGAGCAGTGTTGCGCCCAGGGCGGGCAGGAAGGAAAAGAGACCGAAATGGGCTGAATAATGCGGATGGTAATGATGGATTCGCCCGGCGATGTATTCCGGATGCCCGGTCATCATCGCGATCCAGCCTATCCATAAAACGGATGCGAGCAGCCCGAAAGTCAGGATGCCGAACCAGTTGAAAGCGCTGGTCGCGCCGCGCCTGAGGCTGTCGATGCCGGATGCGGCGAGCAGCGACAGGGGGAGGAGCATGGGCATCGCATAGATCTCCCGCTGTGTTGCGGAAACCATCAGCACGGCAAGCATGGTCAGGAACATGATGAGGGGGAAGAGGATGTCTTCTTCGAACAGCCTTCCTTTTTCGCGCCAGATGGAAGCTGCCGCGAGCGGCAATGTAGGCCAGGCGAACCATGGCAGCACGCCGAGATAGAAGAATGGACTTGCATGCGCATCGTGCTTGAGCCCGAGTGACAGGCTCGTGCTCGATTTCAGCCAGGACGAATAGAGCTCGGGATGGCTCTGATGGAGAAGATAGGGCCAGATTGCCGAAGGCAGCAGGAAGACGCAGGCAGATCCGAGGAAAGCGAGATACCGCAGGCTTCTCCAGGGCTTGAAGAAGGGAAGCAGGGCGAGCAGCGGAACGAAATAGGCGAAGGCGATGAATCCTTTGGAAAGAAAGCCCATGCACATGCCCAGCCCTGCGAGCGCGCCGCCGAGAAAGGCTTTTTCGCCGTAAAGACAGAAACCCAGAATCGCCAGGGAGCAGCCGGCGAAAAGCGCCGAATCGGCCACGAGCTGGTGGGCATGGCCGAGCAGGCCGAGGCTGCCCGCCATGATCAGCACGGCATAGCTTCCCCTTCCGTAAAGGATGCGTGAAGCAAGTCCTGTGAAAAGAAGCGAAAGTCCCATGTAGAAACCGGTAGCGAGGCGCAATGCATCGGGCAGGGAGACGAACGGCGCGAACAGTTTCCCGAAGAGCGCTGCAGTCATGTAAAAAAGCGGGGGGGATGCGAAGGGATGCTCGCCTGGCAAATGGAGAAAGAGCCAGTTGCCGCTTTGCATCATGTGGTAGATGAGGCCGAAATTGTAGGCTTCATCCGGTTTCCAGGGCTCGTGCCCGAAAAGCCCGGGCAGCAGCCATGCAATGACCAGAATCAGGGTCAGCGCGACTTCCCTTTTGTCGAGGGGCGGTCTGGGCTCGAATTCTGGTTCGGTGTAATACATTATTCGACGATCTTGATTTCTTCGCCAGGCACGGGTTCTCCGTCCGGATAGGCGTGATTCATGAGGCGCAGGTAGCCCGCCGCATTTTTCCCAAGCGGGGAATGGGCGGCATATTTCTCGAACTTGTCCCCGGGGGCTGCCTGCCTGAGAGAAATCTTCAGGCCCCGGGCAAGCTTTCTTTCGAGCGGATTCATGGCATGGAAGCTGTGCATGGTCTCCTCGATTTCGGGTTTCGCCGCTTCAAAGGCTGCCGGGGTTTGGGCTGCGGCGGCGATCAGGTAAAGCCTGCCGTTCATGCTGATTGCGGCAGTCTCGGCTCGTGATGAATAGAGCAGGATGGCGCCTGAAAAGTTGCGTGCTTCGAATCGCGTGAGGCTTCCTCGCCCGTACCGTCCGACCAGATAATCTGCAGGGGAGCTGCCCTGGGCGCTGGCCATGGAGAACTCGACAACGGCTTGCCCGTTGGTTGCCTGGACGGACTGTGCGCCGTTCCTGATGATCCAGTCTTGCGGGAATTTCAGCGCGATGCCGAGCCCGGCATGCATGAACATTCCGTTTCGAACCACGCCCTGGGAAGGGCTGTCTCCGAATACGATGCCGTTTATGTGCTCGAGATAGATCCTTCTGCCCTCGAGCGGATGCTTGGATACCTGCAGGTTTTTCGATGCGTTCACGACCTGCTGCAGTCGGGTGTCATTGTCGGGGTGGGAAGCGAAGAGGCCGTGATAGACGCGCGGCGCGCGATGTTCTTCGCGTGCGCGGGCAATGTCGAATGCCTCCTGGTCCTTGAGGGTGGAGAGCACCGAGATCATCGCATGCGGATCGTATCCTGTCCTGGCGAGGTATTCGCTGCCGAGCTTGTCGGCTTCCAGTTCATGCTCGCGCCCGTAGCCGGAGAGCAGTGCGCCTCCGGTGACATTGACGAGGTTCGCGCCCGCCGGCGTGTTGATTTCCGGGATGAAAATGGAAGCGATCTGGACGCCGATGTTGGTCGTCATGGCCGCAGTGTACTGCCGGACCGAGTGCCTCGCGGTGACATGGCCGATCTCGTGGCCGAGCACGGCAGCGAGTTCCGATTCCGAGCCGAGATATGGCAGGATGCCGCGCGTGATGTAGACGTAGCCGCCGGGAAGGGCGAATGCGTTGACCTCCGGGCTGTCGAGCACGGTGAAATGGTATTCAAGGTTGGGGCGATGACTGTTTCTGGCGAGCCGCTGTCCGACCTGATTGATGTAGGTCTGGAGTGCGGGGTCGTCGTAGACGCCGTACTGCTTTCTGACCTGCAGGTCGGATTGCCTTCCCATGGCCACTTCGTCGGATTCCGACATCATGACGAAGTCCTGCCGTCCGGATACTGGATTGGTTGCGCAGCCCGATAGGGCCGCAAGCATCAGGAAGAGGAGTAGAAAGGGCTTCATGCGGATGAGCCAGTCTAGCGTATTTCAAACGAAAAAGGCAGCCTAGGCTGCCTTGTCGAACCGGATACGAAAGGGCTCAGACAGCTGCCTTGCTTCCGTATTTCTGGCGGAATTTCTCCACGCGTCCAGCAGTGTCGACGATCTTCTGCTTGCCGGTATAGAAGGGATGGCAGGCGGAACAGACTTCGATTTTCAGCGGCTTGCTGTTCGTCGAACGGGTCGTGAAAACCTCGCCGCAGCTGCAGGTCACGGAGATTTCGTTGTATTCTGGGTGTATTCCTGGTTTCATCTTGAAGATCCTGGAGCGGAAACCCTGTATTATCTTCCAAAAAACGATGTTCCGCAAGCCTTAGCCGCGCCGCATCGAATCGAAGAAGTCCGAGTTGGTTTTGGTGGCCTTGATCTTGTCGAGCAGGAATTCGATCGCTTCCAGATCGTCCATGGGATAGAGGAGCTTGCGCAGCACCCAGATTTTTTGCAGCACGTCGGGCTTGATGAGCAGCTCTTCGCGGCGCGTTCCGGAGCGGTTGACGTTGATCGCGGGATAGGTGCGTTTCTCTGCGATCCTTCTGTCGAGATGGATCTCCATGTTGCCCGTTCCCTTGAATTCCTCGTAGATCACGTCGTCCATCCTGGATCCTGTGTCGACCAGCGCCGTTGCGATGATCGTGAGCGAACCGCCTTCCTCGATGTTCCGTGCAGCGCCGAAGAAACGTTTCGGGCGCTGCAGCGCATTGGCGTCCACGCCGCCCGTGAGCACCTTGCCTGATGCCGGAACGACCGTATTGTAGGCGCGAGCAAGGCGGGTGATCGAGTCGAGCAGGATCACCACGTCCTTCTTGTGCTCGACGAGGCGCTTCGCCTTTTCCAGCACCATTTCTGCGACCTGGACATGGCGCGTTGCGGGTTCGTCGAAGGTCGACGAGACGACTTCACCTCGCACCGAACGTGTCATTTCCGTCACTTCCTCGGGACGCTCGTCGATCAGGAGCACGATGAGGTGGACATCCGGGAAATTGCCCGCTATCGAGTGGGCAATGTGCTGCAGCATGACAGTCTTGCCGCTTTTCGGAGAGGCGACCAGCAGGCCGCGCTGTCCCTTGCCGATCGGCGCGATCATGTCGATCACGCGGCTCGTGATGTTTTCTTCGGAGCGGTTTTCGCGCTCGAGCGTGAGGGGCTCGGTCGGAAAGAGCGGGGTGAGGTTTTCGAACAGGATCTTGTGCTTCGAATTCTCGGGCGGCTCGCCGTTTACCTTGTCGACCTTCACCAGCGCGAAATAGCGTTCCCCGTCCTTGGGTGTCCTGATTTCCCCTTCGATGGAGTCTCCGGTATGCAGATTGAAGCGCCTGATCTGGGATGGGCTCACATAGATGTCGTCCGGGCCGGCGAGATAGGAAATGTCCGGAGAACGCAGGAAGCCGAAGCCATCCTGCAGCACTTCCAGCGTGCCTTCGCCGTAGATGCTCTCGCCTTTCTTGGCCTGGTTCTTGAGCAGTGCGAAGATCAGTTCGTGCTTTCTGAGTCTGTTGGCGCCGTCTATTTCGTTGGCATTGGCCATTTCCACCAGTTGCGTGACTGGAAGGGATTTCAGGTCGGATAAATGCATGTGCGGAAAAATTCTTGCGTGGAGAAGCGTTATCGAAGGGAAAGCCTGCAAACGGGTTGCAGGCCGTAGGGCAAAGATTAGCCGGTTTATATGGTGCTGTCAATAAATGCAGTGAGCTGCGATTTTGCGAGCGCCCCGACCTTGGTCGCCGCCACTTCGCCGTTCTTGAAGATCATCAGGGTGGGGATGCCGCGTATGCCGTATTTCGGCGGTGTGGCCTGGTTCTCGTCGATGTTCAGCTTGGCGACCTTCAGGCGTCCGGCATATTCACGGGCGACGTCGTCGAGAATCGGGGCGATCATCTTGCAGGGGCCGCACCATTCGGCCCAGTAGTCGACCAGGACCGGAATGGGAGATTGCAGCACTTCCGAATCGAATGCGTCATCGGTCACATAATGGATATGCTCGCTCATGGGAACCTTTCAGAACTTGGGGAATATCGTATCCTAACCAAAATCATTTGCCGTGTGAAGAGCGGTTCGCGAAAATAACGCAGCGCTGCTGCCCCCTGCTAAAATACACGTTTGAGCATTCGAGAGGATGGACCATGACCTACGTAGTGACGGAAAACTGCATCCGCTGCAAATACACCGATTGCGTCGATGTTTGCCCGGTGGACTGCTTCCGGGAAGGACCGAATTTTCTGGTGATCGATCCCGACGAGTGCATCGATTGCACGCTTTGCGTTGCGGAGTGCCCGGCTGAAGCGATTTATGCCGAAGACGACGTTCCTGAGGAGCAGCTGAAATTCATTGCGCTGAATGCCGAGCTCGCCAAGACATTCAAGCCCATCACCGAGAAGAAGGATGCGCCGATTGACGCCGACGAGTGGCTGAACGTCAAGGACAAGCTGAAGCACCTGGAGCGCTGAACCTGCATCTCGAGCAGCATTTCTCGCCCGCATCCTTCCTGAAGGAAGCCGCGCGCCTGATCGCGCTCGAAAATCCGGGGAGCGACCTCTCCGGAATCACCGTTCTGCTCCCCAACCTTCATGCCGCCCAGGATCTCGCCCTTGAGCTGGGCAAGGCGTCCGGTCATCCCTATCTCATGCTGCCGCGGATGACCACCTTGTCCGGGTTTTCGGCCCAAATCGAGTTTACGCCGCAGAGCCGCAGGATCGCGAAGCTCTATCTTGCACTGAGTGAAAAGGGCTGGTTCGAAGAGCGCGACCTGTGGCGTCTGTCGAGCGAAATCGCGGGCTTTTTCGATGAGCTGACCCGATGGAAGGTTGCGCTGCCAGCTAGCCTCGATGATTTTTGCGTCCTGCTCGAATCAGCCTATCAGGCCGATGCGAGCGAACCCTTGATGTTCGAGGCGAGGCTGATCCATGAACTGTGGCATGCCATGGAACTGGAGGAGACGAGCGAAACCGCAGCCCGGCAATTGATGCTGGCGCAACTTGCGCAAAGCGCGTCCGGCCCCCTTTACGTGTTTTCACCCGACGAATTGACGCCTGCCGAAAAAGCCTTCCTCGAGGCATGGTCGTCGAAGGCGCCCGTGCGCCTTTTCAGTGAATCGCGCAGCGGTCTTTTCTCGGAAATCTGGCCGGTCGAAGGTGGAGGAGACCTGAAAGCAAGGTGCGACGCCTGCATTGATGAGCCGCTTTCCGGCATTTCACTGTTCAGGGCGAAATCGCTAGAGGAGGAGGCCGAGGCGGCAGCGATCAAGGTCAGGCAGTGGCTGCTCGATGGAAAAAAGCGCATCGGGCTGATTGCCCTGGACCGCCTTGCCGCAAGAAGGACCCGCGCGCTTCTCGAGCGTGCCGAGATCCTGAACGAGGACGAGACGGGGTGGACTTTCTCGACCACATCCGCCAGCACGGTGATCGCGAGGCTGCTTGATGCGGTCGCAAGCGACTATTATCACGAGGATTTGCTCGATCTCCTGAAATCGCCTTTCATTTTCTCCGGATGGACGAGCGAATCGAAAAGCCGCGCGGTTCACGCGATCGAGCAGGAAATACGCAGAAGGAGCGTAGTGTCCGGACTTGCCCATTACGCCAGACTGGATCTCGGGCAGGACGCGCGGAGCATGCTGGATCAACTCGGCAAGGCGGCAATGCTGCTCTCGAAGCGTTCGAATACGCTCGAAAACTGGCTGGCCGCATTGAAGCAGTCTCTCGACATGCTGGACATCTCGAATGGGCTGGCCATGGATCCGGCGGGGGAAGCGCTGCTCGAGAAGCTTGCCGAGCTCGGGAGCGAGCTCGCCGGCGTTGCCGGCCGCTTCAGCTTCAGATCATGGCGCCGCTGGATCGACATGCAGCTCGAATCGATGACTTTCAGGGACACGGGAATCAGGAGTCCTGTCGTGCTCACCCATCTGCATGCGACCAGGCTGCGTGCATTCGAATGCGTCATCCTGCTCGGCAGCGATGCTGCACACCTTCCTGCCGAAGCCGATCCCGGCCTGTTCTTCAACCAGGCGGTGAGGGCTGAGTTGAAGCTGCCTTTGCTTGAATCGGAAAGGCAGGGGCAGCTTGCCGACCTGATCGGCCTGCTTGGCCGGTCAGGCGCAGTCTGGGCCAGCTGGCAGGGCCTGAAAAATGGGGAGCCCAACCTGCTGAGCCCTTATCTTGAGCAGCTCAGCGCTTTCCATCTCCATGCTTTCGGCTTCGATCTCGTCGAACGCGAATTTTCCGAAAAGATTCCCATGATGCGCTTCGAAAGAGGCAGGGAAAAATTGGAGCAGACCTCGCGTCCTGCCCCCGTCGTGCCTCACGACCTGATTCCCGCATCGATATCGGCGAGCGGCTACAACAGCCTGCTCGCCTGCCCCTACCAGTATTTTGCGGCCAGGGTACTGGGATTGTCCCCGCTGGATGAAGCCGACAAGGCCATGGAAAAGGCGGATTTCGGCAGCCATCTGCACAGGATTCTCTACCTTTTCCACAAGAAGCATCCTGTCGTATCCGACCTGCCCGATGCGGAAAAGAAACTCGAAGCACTCACCGAGGAAGTGTTCGAGGAAGCCTTGGAAGCGGATTATCTTGCGCTTGGCTGGGCGCTGCGCTGGAAGCCGATGATACCGAAATACCTCGAATGGCAAAGGGCGCGTGAGAAGGAAGGGTGGAAGATCGCCAAAATCGAGGCGGACGGTAAGGTCGACATCCCCTTGTCCTTTGGCAATCTGCTTCTCAAGGGCAGGATAGACAGGGTGGATGAATCGGAAAACGGGATTGCCGTGATCGACTACAAGACGCAGAGCGCATCCGTTCTCAGGGAAAAAGCCAAGGATGCAGGCGAGGATGTCCAGCTTGCAGTATACGAGCTGCTGCTCGGCGAAGAAGTGCTCGAGGCGGCCTTTCTTTCCATCGACAAGGAGGTGAAGTCCTTTCCGCAGCAGGATACGCGGGCGCATGAAAGCCTGGAGCGGCTGGCGAACATTTTCGAGGAAATGCATGAAGGACGCCCGCTGCCGGCCCAGGGGCTGGAATCGGTTTGCAGGAACTGCGACATGCGCGGGCTGTGCAGGAAGGACCATTGGGAATGAAGGCGCTCGATCCTGCGAACAACGTCGTCATCAATGCCTGCGCAGGAAGCGGGAAAACATGGCTGCTGGTATCCCGCATCGTCAGATTGCTGCTCGAAGGCGCCGAGTTTTCGGAGATTCTCGCGATCACGTTCACGCGCAAGGCGGCCCAGGAAATGCAGGACAGGTTGCGGCAATGGCTGAGGATGCTCGCTTTCGGAACGGACGAGGAAATCGAAGCATTCCTGGTCGAGCGGGGCATCGAGCAATCGCGCGCGAGGGGCATGATCCCGAAGGCGAGAAGCCTGTTCGAGGATTCGCTTGCAAAGCAGATGACCGTGACGACCTTCCACGGCTGGTTTCTGGAGATACTGAAGCGCGCACCGCTCACCGCCAATCTCGCAGGCGCCGCGCTTGCCGACTCTTCATCGAGGCTGGTCGAAGAAGCCTGGCAGCGCTTTGCCGAAGGCATGCAGCGTGACCCGGGCAATCATGCATCGATTCACCTCGAGCAGCTTTTTTCGGAATACGGACTCTCGAACACGCGCAAGCTGCTGACAAATTTTCTGGAAAAGCGCGCCGAATGGTGGGCCTACACGTTCGGCCGGAAGGATCCTGTTGGCTATGCGCTGCAGACGCTCAGGGAAGAACTCGATGTAGACGAGCACGTGATCGAGAAATTCAGGACGGATATCGAGCTTGCCGGATTGATGAAGGAATATGCCGCCCTGCTCGGGAGAAATGCGGAAAAGGACAAATTGCTCGCAAGCGAGCTCGAAGAACAGATTTCGTCGGGGCTTCCCGATTTCGACAGGGTATGGTCCGTCTTCCACACGAAGGAAGGATCGCTCAGGAGCCGAAGCGGGAATGCGTCGCAGGAAAAGCGACTGGGGTCGGGCGGGCAGGAAAGATTCCTGATGCTGCACCATGAAATAGGCATGCGTCTTTCCGAATTCAGGGATGCGATTGTCCATCTGAAAATCTATCGATTCAATGAAGCGGGGCTCGTTGCGGGATGTGCCCTGCTCGAATCCTACCAGGACCTCAAGGATGAAATCGGGGTGATCGATTTCGTCGACGTGGAATGGCGCGCCTACAGACTGCTCAACCATTCCGTCCATGCACAATACATGCAGTACAAGCTCGATGCGCGCTACCGGCACATCCTGATCGACGAATTCCAGGACACCAATCCGTTCCAGTGGCAGACGCTGAAATGCTGGCTCGATGCTTCCAGCGACATGTCGATCTTCATGGTGGGCGACCCGAAGCAGTCGATCTACCGTTTCAGGGGGGCGGAAGCGCGGCTTTTCGACATCGCGGCCGATTTCCTGGAAAGGGAATACGGGGCGGTCAGAATTTCCCAGAATCTTTCGAGGCGCAGCGCGCCTTCCATCATCGAATGCGTCAACCGGGTTTTCCCCGATTTCGATCGTCACGAGACTGCGCGCGACATGCCGGGCAGGGTCGAAGTGATTCCTCTGGTCGAAGATGAGCGGGAAGAAGCTGAAGTCAGGCAGGATTTGAGAAATCCGCTCCTTGAGCCGCGCAGCGAGATTCCGGACGAAAGGCTGGAAGCCGAGGCCAGGGCATTTGCTTCGAAATTGAAGGAGATCGTAGGGCGTTATCCTGTCAGGGGAGAGGACGGCAGCATCCGCGCCGCCAGGCACGGAGACATCATGGTGCTCGCAAGGAAAAGGGCGAATCTTCCGATTTACGAAAAGGCGCTCAAGGATCTCGATATCCCCTACGTGGGTTCCTCGAGGGGCGGACTGCTGGACACGCTGGAAGCGACGGATATCGTTGCGCTGCTGGCCTTCCTGATTGCGCCTTTCGACGATCTCCATCTCGCCCAGGTACTGAAAAGCCCGATATTCGGGTGCACGGAAGAGGACCTCGCTCAGCTTGCCGGGATGAAGGAAGGTTCATGGTGGCGGCGCATGGCAGGCATGGACAGGCAGTCCGCGCTGGGATCCGCCCGCTTCATGCTGCAAGGCTGGATGGACCGCGCAGGCTCCCTGCCCGTGCACGACCTGCTCGACCTGATCTATTTCGAAGGCGATCTGTTGAACCGCTACAGGGATGCCGCACCAAAAGCCATGAAGGCTTCGGTTTGCGCCAATCTGCTTGCCTTTATCGAGCTTGCGCTGGAAGTCGATGCAGGGCGCTATCCCAGTCTGCCGAAATTCATGGCGGAAATTGCAGCAATGCGATCGAGCGAAGAAGCCCCGGACGAAGGTTTGCTCGGCGAAGTCGACGATGCGGTCAGATTCCATACGATACACGGCGCGAAAGGGCTGGAAGCGCCGATCGTTTGGCTGCTCGGTGCGAATGCGGAAAGCGAAGCCATGGAAGAAGGCTACAGGGTGCTCGTCGACTGGCCGCCTGGCGAGACGAAACCTGCGCACTTTTCCCTGCATTCCCTGAAGGAGGAGAAGGGTGCGCTGAGAATGCCTTATTTCGAAGCGGAAGCGATGCATGCTGCAAGGGAAGATGCGAATCTCCTTTATGTCGCGATCACGCGCGCAGCGCAGGCCTTTTTCGTGAGCGGCTCGCCTTCCCGCGCGTCAAGAAGCTGGTTTGCTAGGATTCTTGACGTCATGGATGCGCCCGGAGATTATGCGCCCGCAGCAGTCGAAGACATCCCGAAGCCTTTCGCGCAGACGGAAGACTATGCCTATCTGAAAAGGGCTGTTCGCGCAGGGGGGCGGGAGGTGTCGAGCCCCGAGATGCGTCATGGCATCAGGCTCCATGAGATATTGCAGAACGGATTGAAGGGAAACGAAGAGGAGACGCTGAGAGCGGCAGCGGAGCAAATCCTGGGTGCGCCCCATCTTCGGCGCTTTTTCGATCCCGCGCATTACATGAGCGCGAAAAACGAGGTGGCCTACGTTTCGATGGATGGCGAAATCAGGCGCATGGACAGGCTGGTCGAATTTGGCGACGAAGTCTGGATAATCGACTACAAGACGGGAAAGAACGAGGCTGTCTACCAGACTCAAATGAACGAATACAGGGCGGCGATGCAGGCGGTCTACGACAAGCCCGTCAGATGCGGGCTCGTCTTTTCGGACGGAACGCTGATCGAGGTGCCTAAAAAGGAGAGCGGGCCTGCTCGTTCAGGATGATCTGCCTGTTGTTCCCCAGCGTGACATAGCCGCATTCGACCAGGTTGTGCATGATCATGGTGACCATTTCCCTCGATGCGCCGACTATGTCGGCGATTTCCTGGTGGGTCAGCTTGTCGACCACCAACTGGCCGTCCCGTTCCTTTGCCAGATCGAAGACATCGCTGTCAGCCAGTTCGTCTGTCTGACAGGTTTCGACGACGTTATTTGGAAGGGTCGACATGCTCGAGTTTCCAGATATGCGCATTGTATTCCAGCATGGTCCGGTCGGTTGAGAATTTGCCGCTGGAAGCCGTGTTCAGGATGCTCATCCTCGTCCATCTTTCCCTGTCGGCATAGGCGCGCGCAGCACGCTCTTGCGCATCCACATAGCTCCTGAAATCGGCGGCAACCATCCACGGGTCGTGGGGGCTCATGATCGAATTGATGATGTTGTCGAAAATGCGGTATTCGAACTTGTTGAAGTGCCCCGATTCGAGAAGCTGCATCACGCGCTTCAGATCGTCGTCGTTATCGAGGATTTCTTTCGGATTGTAGTGTTTCCTTCTTTCCTCGACTTCTGCTGCATCGAGCCCGAACAGGAAGAAATTGTCGTCGCCGACTTCCTCCATGATTTCGATGTTGGCGCCGTCCAGGGTGCCGATGGTGACTGCGCCGTTCATCATGAATTTCATGTTCCCTGTCCCCGAGGCTTCCTTGCCCGCGGTCGAGATTTGTTCGGAAAGATCTGTCGCGGGGCAAATGGTTTCCATCACCGAAACGCGGTAATTCGGCACGAAGGCGACCTTCAGAAGGCCGTTCGTCGATTCGTCGCTGTTGACGATGCTCGCGACATTCGAGATCAGCTTGATGATGCATTTTGCCATGTGATAGCCGGGCGCCGCCTTGCCGCCGATGAGAACCGAACGCGGCGTCCAGTGTTCGATATCGCCGCGCTTGATCCTGTTGTACAAATGGATGACGTGAAGGATGTTGAGGAGCTGTCGCTTGTATTCGTGCATGCGCTTGACCTGGACATCGAACATCGAATCCGGATCGAATTTGACGCCGCAATGCTTTTCCACATGGCTTGCGAGCTTGATCTTGTTCTGCCGTTTGACTTCATGCCAGGCCTTCCTGAATTTTGCGTCTTCGGCATGAGGGGCGAGCTTCTTCAGTTCGGACAGGTCGGTGATCCATGCATCGCCTATGTTTTTTGAAATCAGTTCGGCGAGACTCGGATTGCACCAGGCGAGCCACCGGCGCGGTGTGACGCCGTTGGTCTTGTTGTTGAATTTTTCAGGCCAAAGTTCGAAAAAGTCCCTGAAAAGGCCCTGCTTCAAGAGGTCGGAGTGGAGTTCGGCCACGCCATTCACCGAAAAAGAGCCGACTATGGCGAGATAGGCCATCCGCACCTGGGGAACATCCCCTTCCTCGATGATCGACATCCTCGCCTGTCTTTCGTTGTCCCATGGCCAGCGGCTTGCCACCTTGGTGAGAAATCTTGCGTTGATTTCGTAGATGATGTCGAGCAGCCTGGGAAGCAGTTTTTCGAACAGCCTGACCGGCCATTTTTCGAGCGCTTCAGGGAGCAGGGTATGGTTGGTGTAGGCCATGGTTTTCGAGGTGATATCCCATGCCGCATTCCATCCGAGTCCATGTTCGTCCATCAGAAGGCGCATCAGCTCGGCCACCGCGCAGGTCGGATGGGTGTCGTTGAGCTGGAAACAGTTTTTTTCAGCGAAACCGGAAAAGTCGTTTCCGTGCGCACCCGTCCAGCGCTGCAGCACGTCCTTGAGACTGGCGGAGGCGAGGAAATACTGCTGCCGGAGCCGCAATTCCTTGCCGTTTTCGCTCGCATCGTTCGGATAGAGCACCATCGTGATGTTTTCCGCTTCGTTCTTTGCGGAAACCGATTCCGCGTATCCGCCCGCATTGAATTCAGCGAGATTGAATTCGTCGGTCGCGGCTGCCTTCCACAGCCTCAATGTGTTGACCGTCCCGTTCTTGTAGCCGGGAATGGGAACGTCATAGGGAACAGCC
>JAJZPK010000013.1 GCA_021811205.1 Pseudomonadota bacterium | reverse complement strand
CGTTCACAACTATCTGGGCGACATCGATCCCCTGACAGTTGCGGCAGTGATAGAAAAGCACCTGCCGGAGCTTGAGGGTTGCATCAGGTCGATGCTGGGACAGGATCCGCTGCAATAACCGATCACTCCATCAATGAAAAACGCCCGCTTATCGCGGGCGCCGAAAAGAAGCGCAGGTCCTGAGTTCGAGGATCCCACCCGTTCGGGCTGTCGCCGTTCCCGGCAACCTCTACAAGCCTCACGCTTACCTGCAGGTAAAATTATAATCAAGAATGAATGGATTACCAAGAACAAAATCATGGAAATCCGGGACAGGCCACCATTTCCGAAAAAGCCGGATGGTGAGGCAGCTGTCCACTGCTCAGGGCGTAGACTTTGCCCCGCCCCGTCCAGTAATAAAAGCAGTTGCCTGGTCTTTGAATGTCGACAATCGGAAAACGCGGGAATCAGAACCCCAATTCGCTGCGGGAGCCGAGGCTGACGTGCTGCAGCCTTGCAACATATATCAGGCGTGCACGTGATCGCTCGGCTCTACCGAAAGCTTCATTCCGACAGCCTTCATGACTGCAAGAATCGTCTTCAGAGTCGGGTTGCCTTTGGGGGACAAGGCGCGATATAAGGATTCCCTGTTTATCCCGGCATCCTGGGCAACCGCACCCAGCCCCCCATACGCTTCTGCAACATCCCTCATCGCCAGCAGGCCGGCGGCTCGATTGTCCGGGGCATCCAGTTCGGACAAAGCCGCTTTCAGGTATTCAACCGCGAACTGACGATCGGCGCGAAGCTCCTTGATGAGCTCATCGTGATGCGAAACCGAAGCTTTCAATTTGGTGTCACTCATTTGTTCCTCCGTTTCCAGTCAGTCCAGTATTCCTTGGCCAGCCTGATATCTGCATGCTGCGTGCTTTTGTCGCCGCCGCACAGCAGTATGACCACCTCTTTCCCATGCCTTGCGCAGTAAACCCTATACCCTGCACCGATATCTATTCTCAGTTCAATGACGCCTTCGCCGACAGGCTCACAATCGCCGAAATTCCCGATGGAAGCGCGGCGCAGGCGTATTTCGATTTGAGCTCTTGCCCGCACATCTTTCAGGCCGACCAGCCAATGGGTAAACGGGGTCTTCCCGGTTTCTGTCTGATATCTGAGTAGAGTAAGCAGGCTCATGGCTTAGTGTAGCTTATAAACTACACGCGGGCAATTCATCCCTTGCCGAATCAGCCCCGGAAATCGGGGGCAGGCTCCCGGTTTGTGGATCCGCATGCAGGCGGCTTACGATCTTTGGCAGGCAGAACAGCGCCCTCGCCAACCCGTCGCTCCTCTGAGGCAAGCCGCATAACGCTCATCTCATGTCCACGCCATCGACATGTCGCCAGAACATGTCTATAAAACTGAAGAATATCGACACATCATGTTGACATGTCGATGGAGTCGACATTAGAGTGCAGATGCGTCGAAATATGCAGAAAAAGTGAACATGAACTCGCCGGGCTGGAAACCGGATCGTCCGTACAATGACTTGCCGCCTCTGCCGCCTGCGGCAGAGGTGGAAACCCGCGCCGTGCTGAAGCGGTGCATTACCGCCCGTGCCGCGCTGGCCGAGTTGAAACAGGCGGCGGAGCTGATTCCCAACCAAGCCATGCTGATCAGCACCTTGCCGCTGCTGGAAGCGCGCGCCAGTTCGGAAATCGAGAATATCGTGACGACCGCCGACGAGCTGTTCAGGCATGTGGGCAATGAGGCGCAGGCCAACCCGTCGACCAGGGAGGCGTTGCGCTACTCGCGTTCGCTGTTCGAGGGGTACGCGGCGCTCAAGCAATATCCGCTCAATACGCGCACTGCGGAGCAGATATGCACCACGATCAAGGGGGTAGAGATGACGGTGCGCCGCACCCCGGGCACGACGCTGAAAAATGATGGGACGGGCGAAACCATTTATACGCCGCCCGAAGGCGAAGCCTTGCTGCGCGATCTGCTGGCGAATTGGGAGCGCTACCTGCACAAAGAAACGGAACTTGATCCTTTGGTCCGCATGGCGGTCGGGCATTACCAGTTCGAAGCGATACACCCGTTCACCGATGGAAACGGTCGCACCGGGCGGGTGCTGAACAGCCTGTTTCTGATACAGGAAGGTTTGCTGACGTTGCCCATTCTTTATCTGAGCCGCTACATCATCCTGAACAAGTCGGACTATTACCGCCTGCTGCTGCAGGTAACGCGCGAGCGGGATTGGGAATCGTGGCTGCTTTATATCCTCAAGGGTGTCGAAGAAACCGCAAGCTGGACGACGGCGAAGATCGCGGCGATTCGCGCCTTGTCCGACCAGACCGCAGAGCATGTGCGTGCGAGCTTGCCCAAGGTTTATAGTCACGAACTGGTCAGTTTGCTGTTCGAGCTGCCGTATTGCCGCATCAGCAATCTGATCGAAGCCGGCATCGCCAAGCGGCAAACGGCTTCGCAATACCTCAAGCAGCTGGTGGAGATCGGGGTGTTGAGCGAAGCGAATGCGGGCAAGGAAAAGCTGTTCATCAATCCCCGGCTTATGCAATTGCTGACGCGCGACAGCAACCAGTTCGCGTCTTACGTGTAGTCCCATGAACGCAGCCGCGAGGAAGCGGCAGGCGGCGGATGTGGTCGAGAGCAGGCACCGCATGCTCTTTAGAATATTGGAAATCAAAAGCAAAGGACAAACATGAATGATTTGGAACTGATCAGGATAGAAAATCCGGCCGGGGAGGCCGTCTTGACGCGCCAGGGCGCGCAATTGCTCACCTGGAAGCCTTCAGGAGAGACGGCTGTGGTGTGGCTCTCGGAACAGGCGAAATACGTCAGCGGAAAATCGGTGAGAGGGGGTATTCCGGTCTGCTGGCCCTGGTTCGGCCCCCATGCGACCGAGCCTTCCTATCCTGCCCACGGCATTGCAAGGAACCTCGACTGGGAGCTGATCGAATCGAATGATTCCGGCGCGAAGATGAGGCTGGTTCCCCAGTCGCCATTCTGGCCGCATCCCTCCTACGTGGAATGCAGCTTCAGAGTGGGCCATGCGCTCGAAGTCGAGCTCGTCACCCACAACACGGGAAGCGAACCCTTCGAGCTCGGCTGCGCGCTGCATACCTATTTTGCGGTGAGCGACGCGAGAGAAATCGAAGTGCGCGGGCTGGAGAATGTCTCCTATATAGACAAGGTGGGAGGCGGCAGGAGAATCCAGGAAGGGCCCGTGAAAATAGACGGCGAAGTGGACAGGATCTATGTCGACACGGCGTCCGATTGCCTGATTGTCGACCCAGGATTCAAAAGGATCATCAGGGTAGAGAAGCAGGGCAGCCGGTCTACCGTTGTCTGGAATCCGGGGATAGACAAGGCCGAAAAAATGGGGGACGTGGGAAACCATCTGGGCATGCTCTGCGTCGAGACATGCAATGCGGCCGACGACGTGGTCACGGTTTTGCCGGGGCAGTCCCATCGTCTTTACGCCAGATATTCGGTCGAGAAGCTCGGGTAGAATGACTCGGAGCGTTGCCTGTGGCGATCCGTGCTCAGGCCGCGTTCAACCGCCTGACGAAATCGAGCATGGTATCGGTGAACGCCTTTGCCGGAATCGTCTCTGTGCACGCGTCGCGCAGATCGGCAAGTTTCTCGAACAGCGATGAATCGCTCTGGACCACTCCCATCGACCATTTCTGGAAGATGCGCTTGTGCGCGGGGGAAACGTGCAGGATGCTGCAGTTCCGGTGCCTCGGGTCGTCCAGGATCCTGACATACAGCTTGAGCACGCTTTCCTCTGGTCCCTCGAGGATCTGCATGTAGGTGTCCCCGCCCTGAACGAGCACGCCGGTCACGCCGAGCGCTTCGTTGTTGCGGCGCGAGGATTCCAGAATGTCCTGGGTCTGGGCATCCGATACAGGCCGGACGGCCTGGCTATGGTAAAGAAGACGGATCATGCTGGCTTTTGCGCTCTCGATCGAAGGCACCCTGGTCCGATTCTAAGTCAAGCCTGCCGAAACATCAATGGAGGAGCAAAGCCGCCCCGATTTCTTAAAGAAACGGCCGAATTTGCCGTTAACTTGTCATGGGCCAACTGCAATCAGAAAACTATTCGCTGCGCCAGCAGCTCGAGGCGCTGCTCCATGAGGCGCGCTGCAACGAGGACAAGATGCGCCGCTTCGACCAGCTCGAGCGTCGGCTGATCGGCGCACCCTCCCTGCTCGAACTGGTGAGGCTGCTGCTTTCCGAATACAAGGCTGCCTTCGGGGTCGAATGCGTCACCCTGGCGCTCGTCGATCCGGAATACGAGGCGGCCAGGATACTCGAGGGTGAGGCCGGTCTTTCCGGACTGACATTGCTCCAATCCGGGGAAGCGCTCGAATCGCTTTATCGCGACAACATCCGTCCGCTTCTGGGCGCATACGATCCCGCAATCCACAGGGGGCTTTTCGATTCGGAGAAAATCGCTTCGGTCGCATTGCTGCCGCTGGTTCGCCAGGACGAACTGATCGGCAGCCTGCATTTCGGAAGCGCGGACCCGGAAAGATACTGCAGCGATTGCGGCACCCAGTTCCTGGAACGCCTCACGGCAATCATTTCCGTCTGCCTGGGCAGCGCTCTGAACCAGGAGCGGCTCAAGCTGATCGGGCTGACCGATGCCCTGACGGGTGTCCAGAACCGGCGCTATTTCGAGCATCGCTCGGAGATCGAGGCAAGAAATGCGCGCCGCCACAACCAGCCGCTCGCCTGCATGTTCCTCGATGTCGACAGATTCAAGCGCATCAACGACACTTACGGCCACCAGGCAGGCGACGAGGTGCTGCGGCATGTCGCAGGCATCATCCTGTCACAGCTTCGCGCAGGCGACACCGTTGCGCGCTACGGCGGAGAGGAGTTCGTCGTCATGCTTCCCCAGACGGCGGTCAGCCATGCAAGAAACATCGCGGAGCGGATCCGCGAGCGGATAGCCGACCACCCATTCGGGGTCGGATCCGGCCAGGTGCTCAACGTCACCATTTCGATCGGCCTGTCGATGCTGGAAGAGGGGGAAGCGGAATCATCGCGCATGATCGAATCCGCCGACAGGGCCCTCTACCGGGCGAAATCAGCCGGAAGGAACAGGGTCGTGTGCGAGTGCATTGAAACACGTCCGGCAGACGGCGATTATTTGAGGCGCTGCATCGAAAGCGCAGCCGATTTCTGGGGCATGTTTAAACAAACATTCACATCGAAGCGGTTCAAAATGCGCTAACATTGTCGTCCGAGAGGACGACATGATGGCCAGCCTGCAGGATATACGCGGAAAGATCGGGACGGTCGAGAAGCTGCGCAAGCTCACGCATGCCATGGAAATGGTCGCCCAGTCGAAGATACGCATGGTGCGCGACGCCATGGATGCGGCCAGACCCTATGCCGAAAAGATCAGGAACGTTTCGGCGCACATGAGCCGAGCCCACCCCGAATACAAATCCCCGTATCTTGCCGTCAGAGAGGATGTGCGCCGCGTCGGGCTGCTGCTTGTCACCTCCGACAAGGGGATGTGCGGCCCGCTGAACAGCAATGCCCTGCGCCTTGCGCTGCAAAGCATGAAAGGCTGGGAGGAAAGGAAGGTGGAGGTCGAGGTCTGCGCCCTGGGAGCGAAGGGGCTTTCTTTCATGAAGCGCCTGAATGCAAGAATCGTGTCCGCTGCCGTAGGAATGGGGGATGCGCCGAAAATGGAGCGTTTTGCGCCTGCGACGAGAATACTCCTCCGTGCCTACAGGGAGGGGCGGCTGGACGCGGTCTTCATGTGCTATACGCGTTTCGTCAACACCATCTCCCACCAGCCCGTGATGGAGCAGCTGCTTCCATTGAAAGGGGAGGCGCTGGGCAGCCCTTCTGGCTACTGGGACTACATTTACGAGCCCGACCCCAGGATCATCGTCGACGAAATGCTGCGGCGTCACATCGAGTCCCAGATATACCTAGCTGTTGCAGAGAACATGGCTTCCGAGCAGGGGGCGCGCATGGTCGCCATGCACGCTGCAACGGAAAATGCGGATCATGCGATCGGTGAGCTGAAGCAGATTTACCACAAGACCAGGCAGGCGGCGATCACGGAGGAAATCACCGAGATCGTCGCAGGCGCTGCGGCCGTTTGAGGAGAAGATCAATGGCAATGACCGTGCGTGTGGACATCGTCAGCATAGAAAAATCGATTTTTTCAGGCATGGTCGAATTTGTCGTCGCTCCGGCAGAAATGGGGGAAGTCGGCATCTATCCAGGCCATGCGCCGCTGATATCCCGCCTCAAGTCAGGGGCCGTGCGAATGAGGATTCCGGAAAAGGAGGACATGGAGACCATCTACGTCTCGGGCGGCATGCTGGAAGTGCAGCCCGGCAGCGTGACGATCCTTTCCGACCTCGCGCTGCCCGAGGATGAAATGAGCGAAGATCGCCTGGCGGAAGAAGGAAGAAAGGTTTCCGAGACCATGAAAAACCGCTCCACTTCCATCGACTACGTGCAGATAGAGGCTGAACTCGCCAGGGCATTCAACGCGCTCAGAGGTTATCTGCATCTGGGTCACAAGCGCACAGGGCTCTGAAAATTTTCACAAAAGCGGGCAATTGATGCAAAATATCCTGAACGATGCAGTGGACAAGTGATGCACCTCGATTCGCGTACCATGATGGTCATGATAGCCGTGCTGGCCCTTTTGCTTTCCGGGTTGCTCGCGCTGGCAGGGCTGCATGCCCGGAACGTGCGCGGCGTCGGGCTATGGGCGCTGGCGAGCTTGTGCATCTCGCTCAGCCTGGGCCTCGCCATCCTGCCGATTACCCCTGCAACCGCCGGCTGGTGGCTCGTGCTGGGATCCGTGCTGATTTCAGGCAGTTCGGTGCTGCAATATCTCGGCATCAGGGCTTTCATGGAAAAGGAGCTGGACTGGCGCTTCCCCATCCTGATCGTCGTCATCGTGTTGATCCAGACCATCCTGTTTTCGGTGGTCGACCCTGACATCAATATCCGCGTGATCGCGAATTCGGTCGCCTTCATCGCGATCAATGTGGCCTGCGCAAGGATGCTTCTTGTTCCCGCACAGCCGCCGCTTCGCACCGCTTACTGGCTGACCGGCGCATCCTTCGCCATCATTGCCCTGATGCTCGTCGTCAGGGTAGTGGTCCTCTCCTTTTCGCTTGGACGGCCGTATACCCTCTATTCGGCATTGCCGATCAACGATATGACTTTCTTCATCATCATCGTCGCCGAACTCTGCCTGAGCTTCGGTTTCGTGCTGATGCTCAATTACAGGCTGGCCGGCGAACTGCAGCATCTTGCGGAGCGGGATGTGCTGACCGGCGCCTTCAACAGGCGGAGCCTGGAGGGGGAAGCCGAACGCATGCTTGCGCGCGCATCGCGCACCATGGTCCCGCTCACCGTCATGATGATAGACGTGGACCATTTCAAGACGATCAACGACACATACGGTCATGCAGTCGGGGACGAGGTGCTGAAGCAGCTTTCAAGCATCGCTCAGAAGACGATCCGGGCAGGAGATTATTTCGCCAGGTACGGCGGGGAGGAATTCTGCATATTGTGCCTTCCGCCACCGAGAGCCAGGTGGGTGGGCTTGCCGAGCGGCTGAGAAGCAACTATGCCGAAATGATCCTGGAGCACGAAGGCGAGCGGGTCAGGAGCACCATCAGCATCGGGATGGCCGATTCCAGCCATGCGGGTGCCGATTTCTCCGTTCTCTTCAAGGCGGCGGACAAGGCGCTTTATCACGCAAAGGAAGAAGGGCGAAACAGGGTTTCTGCCTATTCGGGCATGATTGATGCGGCAGCCCTTGCCCGGGCCTAGAGAAAGCTGGCCAGGAGCCTTCTGCTGTGCCGATCCAGAGCGGCAGGATCTTTGATCAGGAAGCTCACGCCGTGGCTGTCCGTCACGACGAGGTGGGAGGAAACCCTGCGGATGTCGTCCTCGCTGTCCAGCGTGAAAGCGGTTTTTCCCTTGTCGGTTTCGACGCGCCATTCGCAGGGCGCCGCATGTCTCGACACGGACGATAGACGGAGGATTTCGGGAAGGAATTCCCTCGCCTGAAGCGCTTCCTCGACCAGCTTCCTGTCGCCCTCCTCCAGGTCATCGAGATTTTCTATCCAGGCGAGCTCCTTCCCGTTCGAGTCGGCGAGCGATATTCCGGATCGAGGGCTCGTCACCGGGAAGGCGCGTATGGGCACGACTTCGGTCTTGCCGAAGACGAGTCGCCCGAAGGAATTCTTCGAAAGCTCAAGCATTTTCTTTCGCCTGTTGCGCTTCATGGAGACGGAAATAGGCGCCCTTCGCCTCGAGCAGATCATCGTGGCGGCCGATTTCGACGATTCTTCCCTTTTCCATCACGACCAGGCGGTCCGCGCGGCGCAAGGTGGATAGCCTGTGTGCGATGGCGATGGTGGTGCGTCCGCTGACCAGGTTTTCGAGCGCACCCTGGATCTCGCGCTCCGTTTCCGTGTCGACCGAAGAAGTCGCTTCATCCATGATCAGGATGCGCGGATCGATGAGGATCGCTCTGGCGATCGATATTCTCTGGCGCTCCCCTCCGGAGAGCGACTGGCCCCGCTCTCCGACCAGCGAATCGTAGCCGAAAGGCAGACGCAATATGAATTCGTGGGCGTGCGCTGCGCGCGCTGCAGCAATGATTTCCGCCATGGACGCTTCGGGTTTTCCGTAGGCGATGTTTTCCGCAATGGTGCCGAAGAACAGGAAGGGCTCCTGCAGGACGAGACCGATGTTGCGCCTGTATTCCTCGATCGGGTACGAGCGGATGTCCCGCCCATCGACGAGGATGGATCCCCTGGCAGGGTCGTAGAACCGGCAGATCAGGTTGATCAGCGTGCTTTTTCCGGAACCGCTCTGGCCGACCAGTCCGATCATCTCCCCGGGGGAAATGGAAAGGTCCACGCCGTGCAGGATGGCCCTGCTGCCGTAGCGGAATTCGATGCCCTTCGCCTCGATGGCCCCCTCGACCCTGCCCGGATGGACCGGTATGGACGCTTCGGGCACGCTCGACGACTGGTCGAGTATTTCGAAAATGCGCTTCGCGCCAGCAGCGGCCTTCTGGGTCACGGAGACGATGCGGCTCATCGAATCGAGCCTGCTGTAGAATCGGGTGATGTAGGCGAGAAAAGCGGTCAGCACCCCCACCGTGATTTTGCTTTGCGAGACCTGCCAGATGCCGAAGATCCAGACGACGAGCAGGCCGATTTCGGTGAGCAGCGTGACGCTCGGCGCGAAGAGGGACCAGACCGTGTTCACCCTGTCGTTCACGACCAGATTGTGAGCGTTCGCATCCGTGAAGCGCTTCACTTCCCGCGCTTCCTGGGCGAATGCCTTGACCACGCGTATGCCGGGGATGGTGTCGGTCAGGACGTTGGTGATTTCGGACCAGACCCTGTCGGCCTGTTCGAAGCCATGACGCAGCCTGTCCCTGACGGCATGGATCATCCAGACGATGAAGGGCAGGGGGAGGAGGGTTACCAGGGCGAGCATGGGATTGATCGACAGCAATACGGCGGCGGTCATGCCGATCATCAGCAGATCGGTCGCGAAATCGAGCAGATGGAGAGAAAGGAAGACATTGATCCTGTCCGTCTCCGATCCGATCCGCGCGACGAGGTCCCCGGTGCGCTTCCCGCCGAAATATTCGAGTGAAAGCCCGTGCAGATGCGTGTATGTGGCGATGCGCAGATCGGCACCTATCCTTTCGGAGACCCTGGCAAGGATGTAAGTCCTCACCCAGCCGAGCGCCCAGGCTACCAGCGCTGCAGCAAGCAGCCCGCTCAGGTAGCGTTCGACCAGGGAGACGTTTATCGCCTTGCCGTTCTGAAACGGAATGAGCACGTCGTCCATCAGCGGCATGGTGAGATAGGGCGGGATCATGGCTGCAGCGGTCGATGCGATCGACAGCATGAATCCGGTAAAAAGCTTTCCCTTGTAGGGTTTGGCGAAGCGCCAGAGGCGCAGCAGCGTCCTGGGCGAGACAGGAGTGGATGCCTGCTCCTCGGTCCGGGCGGGCTCGGGTTCATTTCCTCTGAAGCGCTCGACGAAATCCCGCGCTGCAATGTCCCTGCCCAACGTATATCGCCAGACGCCGACCAGGGATGTCTCGTCCTTCAGCTCGAGGCGCCCCGTTCCTGCATGGTCGAACCGTTCGAGAACCATCCCCTTGCTTCTTGGCCATTCGCGCAGGCTGCCGTTTTGTCCCAAGTGGATGAGGCGACGGTCGGTGAGCAGCAAATAGCTGTTCGAAAACCTGGAGTTTTCGTCCAGATCGGGCTCCAGATGGGCGAGCGCTTCCTCTCCAGGGCGGAGCATGTCGCGCAGGCTTTCCGGGATGGAATTCATGCCGTGCAGTATAGCGCCAAGCGGGCAAGCAGACACCTGTCTCCATTTTGAGACAGGCCTCATCCCTGTCTATCAAGGATTTTTCCTTTTTTCGATAAAAAGCGTCTCAAATCGGCGACACTTTTCCCCTCTTCAGATCCCGATAAAAGCATTTAGTTGATTGATTGTAATCAATATAATAATTTTGGCATGAAGTTTGCTTTGAATAGGGTCATGTCTACCATTTCCGCTGTCAAACGGTTTGAAACCGTACCCTACGATGCCGATATGGCATTTCTCGATGTGCGCTATCTGGGCGGACCGGGCATCTGGACCTACAGGCCCGTGCTCGAGGCCAGGGTCGACATCGGGGTTCTCGAGGACTTTCCTTCGAACGTCATACCCGGTTTTTACGACAGGCTCTCCGCCTGGCTTCCCGGCCTGATCGAGCACCGCTGCAGCATCGGCGAGCGCGGCGGATTCCTGAAGCGGCTCGAAGACGGAACCTGGCCATGCCATATCCTCGAGCATGTCACGCTCGAGCTGCAGGGGCTTGCGGGTCTTCCAGGCGGTTTCGGCAAGGCAAGGGAAACCTCGAAGCGGGGGGTCTACAAGGTAGTCGTCCGCGCCTATCACGAAAAGCTCACCAGGGCCTGCCTGGATGCGGCCAAGGAACTCGTTCTCGCCGCCATGAAGGACATGCCCTTCGATATCGATTCGACCGTGAGGGGTCTGCGCCGCATGGCCGATTCGCTTTGCCTGGGCCCCAGCACGGCCTGCATCGTGGATGCTGCGGACGACCGCGACATTCCGGCCTTGCGCCTCTCCGAAGGCAATCTCGTGCAGTTCGGCTACGGCGCACGCCAGCGCAGGATATGGACGGCAGAGACCGATGCGACGCCGGCGATCGCAGAGAGCATATCGCGCGACAAGTCGCTCACCAAACGGCTGCTTTCCGACTGCGGCGTCCCCGTTCCCGAAGGCGTCGAGGTTTCATCCGCTGAAGAAGCCTGGGAAGCCGCACAGGACATTGGCCTGCCCGTCGTCGTCAAGCCTGTCGACGGCAACCACGGCAGGGGGGTGTTCATCAACCTGATCACGAAGGACCAGGTCGAAACGGCTTTTTCGGTGGCGAAGGAAGAGGGAAGCGGCGTCATCGTCGAGCGCTTCGTGCCGGGTATAGAGCATCGTCTCCTGATCGTGGGCGGAAAGCTCGCGGCAGCGGCAAGGGGCGAGGAGATTTGCGTGACTGGAGATGGACGCGCCACGATCACCGAGCTGATCGAAGCGCAGATCAACAGCAATCCGCTCAGAGGCTCGTCTGAAGATCATCCTCTCAACCTCGTCAGACTCGATTCTGCTGCGCGTCTCGAACTGCAGCGCCAGGGATTTTCTCCCGATTCCATTCCGCCGAAAGGCGTTTCAGTGCTCGTCCAGCGCAACGGCAGCGTGGCATTTGACGTGACCGACAAGGTCCATCCTGATACGGCTGCAATTGCCGCCCTGGCTGCCAGGATCGTCGGGCTCGACATCGCGGGCATCGACTTGCTCGCCGAAGACATTTCCAGGCCGCTTTCCGAACAGAACGGCGCCATCGTCGAGGTCAACGCGGGCCCAGGCCTGCTGATGCATCTGAAGCCTGCGGTAGGCATGGGCCGTCCGGTCGGGAAATTCATCATAGACAGCCTGTTCGATGAATCGGAAGACGGCAGGATACCTGTCGTCGGCATCAGCGGAACCGGGGAGAATTCGGATCTGGCGAGACTGGTCGCCTCCATGTTGGAGCATGCGAATTTCAATGTCGGCATGGCCTGCGGGGCAGGATTTTTCCTCGGAAAAAGACAGGTTTCGAAAGGAAATTGCGCGAATTTCGCATCCGCCCGCAAGGCGCTGCTCAATCCTGCCGTCGATGCGGCCGTCTTCGAGAACGGACCGAAAGTCATTCTCGCCGAAGGGCTCGCCTACGACCGCTGCCAGGTCGGGGTGGTGACGGGCATATCGGAAGACGCCATGGATGCCGAATTCGACATTCTCGACGCGGACAAGATGGCCACCGTGCTGCGCACCCAGGTCGATGTCGTGCTGCCGAAGGGTGCAGCCGTGCTGAACGCGATGGATAAACGGGTTGCCGCCATGGCGCAATATTGCGACGGCGAGACGATCTTTTATTCGCTCGATGAATCCGTTCTTCCCGATGCGGGACGTGCGGTTTTCGCGAGGGAAGGAAGCATCTATACGAGAGAAGGCGGGCAAGAGGCGCAGCTCTTCGACTTTGCGCGCTTCTCCGGAAGGCCGGAAGTCGCCCTGGCCGGCGCTGCGGCCGCCCTGGCACTGGATTTGGACAGGAACATGATCAGGGAAGTCCTGGAATCATTCGACAAGGAAAACACATGAACATCACGCGCGTCAGAGCCCTGAGGGGACCCAATTTGTGGAGCAGGCGCACCGCCGTCGAGGCCATCGTGTCGTGCACGGACGAACCAACACCCGATTTCGAGGTGCGGCTTCATGAGCGCCTGCCTGAAATCAAGCGAGTCGAAAGCTGCGCCCATGCGCTTGCGCTGATTGCGCTCGAATTGCAGGCGAGGGCCGGATGCCCGGTCGATTTCTGCAAGACAGTGGCTTCCCCCGAGCCCGGCATCTACCAGGTCGTCGTCGAATACAGCGAGGAGGACGTAGGAAGAAGGGCGCTTCAAGCGGCCGTGGATATTTGCAATGCAGTCATGGAAGGCACGCCGTTCGATCTCGAATCCGCAGTTTCCGAGCTGCGCGAACTGGACGAAGATCTGAGGCTAGGCCCGAGCACGGGCTCCATCGCATTTGCCGCGCTCGAACGCGGCATTCCCATGAAAAGGCTCACCGAAGGCAGCCTCGTCCAGTTCGGCTGGGGGAGCCGCCAGCGCCGCATCCAGGCGGCCGAAACGGATGCATGCGGCGCAATCGCCGAATCCATCGCGCAGGACAAGGAACTCACCAAGATACTGCTCGATGCTGCAGGCGTCCCTGTTCCGCAAGGCAGGACGGTTGACGACAGGGAGGACGCTTGGCTTGCCGCCTGTGAAATAGGCGTCCCCGTGGTGGTGAAACCCAGGGACGGCAACCAGGGCAAGGGCATCGCCGTGAACATCTCGGGAAGAGATGAAATCATGGCCGCATACGATGCGGCCGAAAAGGTCAGGGATGAAGTCATCGTCGAGCGCTACATTCCGGGATGCGACTACCGCATCCTGGTCGTCGGAGCATCCATGGTCGCGGCAGCAAGGCGCGATCCGCCTTTCGTCGTCGGAGACGGCGAGCGCAGCGTCGCGCAGCTGGTCGCTGTTGTCAACAGCGATCCTTTGAGGGGAGAAGGGCACGCCACGTCATTGACCAAAATCCGCCTCGACGACATCGCTCTTTCCACACTGGAAAAACAGGGCCTGGATGCAGATTCAATTCCCGAAAAGGGAAGGCGCGTCGTGCTCAGGAACAATGCCAATCTTTCGACGGGCGGCACGGCCACCGATGTCACGGACGAGGTTCATCCCGAGGTTGCCGCCCGCGCGGTGGAGGCTGCCAGGATGGTCGGGCTCGACGTTTGCGGCGTGGACATCGTCTGCGAATCCGTGGCTAGATCGCTTGAGGAACAAGGCGGCGCCATCGTCGAAGTCAATGCAGCGCCCGGGTTGCGCATGCATCTTTCGCCCTCTTACGGGAAGGGGAGGCCGGTCGGACAAGCCATCGTGGCTGAACTCTTTTCCGAAGAGGAAACCGGCAGGATTCCGGTCGTCGCCGTTTCCGGGACGAACGGCAAGACCACGACGGTCAGGCTGACCGCGAGGCTGCTCGAAGAATCCGGCCTGCGCGTCGGCATGACCAATTCAGACGGCGTTTACATTTCAGGAAAGCGCATCGATACCGGAGATTGCAGCGGACCGAAGAGCGCAAGGAATGTGCTTTCCCATCCGGACGTCGATGCAGCGGTTCTGGAAACTGCACGCGGGGGCATCCTCAGGGAAGGGCTGGCCTTCGACCGATGCGATGTCGCAATCGTCACCAATATCGGGATAGGCGACCATCTGGGACTTTCATACATCAATACGGTCGAGGATCTTGCGGTCGTGAAACGCGTGATCGTGAAGAACGTGGCGCCCTGGGGCGCGGCCGTGCTCAATGCGGACGATTCCATCGTCGCAGCCATGGCCGATGTCTGTCCCGGATCGGTCATCTTTTTCTCTTCAAGCGAAAACAATCCCCTCATCCTTTCGCATCGCGCCAATGGCGAGCGCGTGGTCTTTTCGACCGCTGACGGCATCCATGCTTCGGGACAAGGCGTCGATGAATTCATACCCTGGGACAGGATTCCATTGACCCGATGCGGCACTCTTCCCTTCCAGATGGAAAACGCCATGGCTTCTGTTGCCGCGGCCTGGGCATTGGGGATCGAATGGAATACGGTCAGGCGCGCGCTTTCAGGGTTCGAAAACGATCCTTCCAATACCCCCGGCAGATTCAACATGTTCGACTACCGGGGAGCGACGGTCATCGCCGACTATGGCCACAACCCGGACGCCATCCATGCCCTGGTGAAGGCCGTCGATGCCATTCCCGCAAGACGCAGAACGGTCGTCATCAGCGCAGCCGGTGACAGAAGGGACGAAGACATCAGGCTGCAGACGGAAATGCTCGGCGCGGCCTTCGACGAAGCCATCCTTTACGAAGACCAGTGCCAGCGCGGCCGGGCGGACGGGGAAGTGCTTGCGCTTCTGAAAGCGGGTCTTTCGGGCGCGTCGCGATTGAAGCGCGTCAGCGAAATCAGGGGCGAATTTTCGGCAATCGACCTTGCGCTTTCCAGGCTCAATCCCGGAGAGCTCTGCCTGGTTCTGATCGATCAGGTTGAAGAAGCGCTGGAGCACATCGGCTTCAGGGCTGAAGAAGCAGGGTTCATGGCAGCCTGAATCAGATCTCGACGAGATCCAGAATCCTGTCCGCAGCGCCGCGATTTTCCGCTGCGAACAGGAGCCCCGCTTTTCCCATTTTTTCCAGCCTTTCAGGTTCATTCAGGAGCTTGCGGACTTCAAGCGCCAGCTCTTGTGCATCCTTTACCCTGATCGCTGCGCCGGCTTCCAGGGCAAGCTGCGAGGCTTCCTCGAAATTGTAGGTATGCGGCCCAAGGAATACGGGTTTGCCCATGGACGAGGCCTCGATCAGGTTCTGCCCGCCGAAAGGCAGGAGGGATCCGCCGATGTAGGCGCAGTCGCAGGCCCTGTAATAGGCATGCATTTCCCCGAGGCTGTCTCCGAGAAAGACGCTTGTGCCGCTTGATACCTTCCTGTTTTCGCTCCGCTTCACGTAATCGAGGCTTTTCGCCTTGAGGCGCTTTTCGACCTCGACAAAGCGCTGCGGATGGCGGGGAACGATGACGAGAAGAATGTCGTCGCGTTTTCCGAAGGCATCCAGGATGATCTCCTCCTCCCCTTCACGGGTGCTCGCGGCGAGAAAAACCGGCCGCTCATCGAAAAACGCCCTGAAGTCGGGAATGTCTTGCGGCGGAAAAACATCGAATTTCAGGTTTCCGCACACCAGAATGCGCTTCGCGCCTAGACGGGTCAGCCTTTGCGCGTCCTGTTCCGTCTGGGCGGCGATTCCCGAGAGGTCGGATAACGCGCATCTGGCGAGCTTCTCGAACCTCAGATAGCTTTTGAGCGACTTTTCCGAGAGCCTCGCGTTGACGAGGAAAAGCGGAATGCTCTTCTCTTTGCAGATACGGATCAGGTTGAACCAGAGTTCCGTTTCCATCAAGAGGCCCGCGCTTGGCCTGAAACGGTTGAGGAAGCGCTTCATTGCGAAGGGATAATCGTAGGGGAGATAGCAGATCCTGGCCTTTTCTCCGTAGAGCTTCTCTCCCGTTTCCCTTCCCGTAGGCGTCATGCAGGTGATCAGAAGAGCAACATCGCCCTTAGCGATCAGCTTTTCGACAAGCGGGGCTGCGGCCCTCATTTCCCCCACCGAGACGGCGTGCAGCCAGACGACTTTTCCTTCGAGTGCGAAGTCGTAATGGCCGAAGCGCTCGCGTACATGGGAAAGATAGGCTTTCTGTTTCCTTCCCCGATTGACGAGCCTGAAAATGACGAGCGGAAAAATTGCCCAGAGGAGGAGATTGTAGAGGAAGCGGTTCAAAGGCCGCTCCAGGCACAGAGCGCTTCCACGACGCTGGGGGGGCCATCCTTTCCGCCGAGATTGATTCCTTTTCCCTGTGTCAGTATGCCGGTGAGGCCGGGGTCGGTCGAGCAGTAGATGCCGATCACGGGAGTCTTGAGGGCTGCGGCGAGATGCGATAGCCCGGTGTCGACGCCGAAAACGACCTGGGCTCCGGAGATGAGCCTTGCGGCGTCCCTGAGTGATAGCTTCGGAGGGACGATGGAGCCCGGTATTTTCGAGGCAAGCCGCTCGCTTCTCGATTTTTCCTCAAGGCTTCCCCAGGGAAGATAAACCTGCATGCCGAGCTTGTTTCCGAGTTCGACCCAGTTCGATTCTTCCCAGAGTTTTTCCGCGCGGCTCGTCGCATGGAGCAGCACGGCATAATTCCCATGCTCGGCTTCGGTCCGGATGCCGTAATCGGGCTCCCCTTCCATTTCGTAGCCGAGAGATGCGGCAGCCAGCATCCTGTTCCGTTCCACTGCATGGAGATTCTTCGCCACGAACCTGCATTCGTCGTAGAAGAGCGAGGCGATGGGTTCCCGCGCGCTTTTCCTGTCGAATCCGCAGCGAACCCCTTGCGCGAGGCGGGTCAGGATTGCGCTCTTGAAGAGGCCCTGCGTGTCGATGACGAAATCGTATTTTTCGCCTTCGAGGCTTTTTCTGAATCGGGAAAATTCTTCCCTCGTGCCTGAAGAGAAAATGGACTTTCTCCAGCGCCTGATCGCAACCGGAAAGACGCGCCGGATGCCAGGATGCATGGCGGGGATGTCTGCGAAATTTTCTTCGACCACCCAGTCGATTTCGGCTCCCGGAACATGTCTGGCGATGTCGCTTGCCACAGGAAGATTGTGGATGACATCCCCCATCGAAGAGGTCTTGATCAGCAGGATTGAGGGCATGGCGGGTTCTTTTCCGTATCTGGCATGGTACACGCAAATCCGCTCCTTTCATAGTTCTTGAGTTATTGGGAATAGGTCCTATTATTGGATCATCAACGCTTGAATGGAGGGAAAATGGAAGCCTCTACAGACACGTTGCGCAGCATATGGACCTTCATGGCCATCCTCCTCTTCATCCCCTTTCAGGGATTCTGTTTTCCGAGGGAAGCCGGATGAGGCAAGAATCCGATTCGTTGGGTTCTGTCGATTTGCAGGAATGGGCGCTCTGGGGGGCGGGTACTGAACGGGCAAGGCTCAATTTCGGACGAAGCGGGCGCATGGTGCCGATCGAGATCGTCCATTCGCTCGGGCTTCTCAAGCAAGCCTGCGCCGAAGCCAACCGCGACCTGGGAAAGCTCGATCCGAAGCTCGCTTTCGCGATCATGGAGGCGGCGGGAGAAGTCGCGTCAGGTAAGCATGATGCGCATTTTCCTCTCGATCTCTTCCAGGCCGGTTCCGGAACCAGCACCAACATGAACGTCAACGAAGTGATCGCGAACAGGGCGAACGAAATGCTTGGCTCGTCGAGAGGTGCGAGGCACCCCGTCCATCCCAACGACCATGTCAACATGGGGCAGTCCAGCAACGACGTCTTCCCTTCGGCGCTGCATGTTGCAGTTTCGATATTCGCGAGATCGAATGTCCTGGCCGAACTCGGACGGCTGAAGGAATGCCTCCTGGAGAAGGCGGACCTCTGGCGCGGCGTCACGAAGATAGGCAGGACGCACCTCATGGACGCGACGCCGGTCACGATGGGCCAGGTCTTTTCCGGATTCGCCGAACAGGTGTCTCTGGGAAGGAGCAGGATAGCAAATGCCATGGAAGGGCTGAAATTCCTCGCCATAGGCGGAAGCGCGGTAGGGACGGGGATCAATACCCATGCCGAATTCGGAAAAAGGGTTGCGGCCAGCCTTTCTGCGTCTTGCGGAATGCCTTTTCTTGAGGCGGAGAATCATTTCGAAGCCCAGGGCGCCAAGGATGCGCTCCTGCATTTTTCCGGGGCGCTGAGGACAGTATCGGTCAGCTTTTCCAAGATCGCGAACGACATCAGGCTGATGGCAAGCGGGCCGGATTGCGGTCTCGGAGAGCTCGTTCTTCCCGAAATCCAGCCCGGATCATCGATCATGCCCGGAAAGGTGAACCCGGTGGCTTCCGAGGCGGTCGTTCAGATGTCGATCAGGGTGGTTGCGAACGATCTCGCCGTTTCTTTTTCCGATTTCGGCGGAGTGGGATCGATTCTCGAGCTCAACGTCGCCATGCCGCTCGTCGGGGATGCGGTGATCGAGTCTTCCAGGCTGATTGCCGAATCGGCCCGCCTGCTTCGAGAAAAACTTCTTTCAGGGCTCGATGTCGACGAACAGCGCTGCGCTGCGCTCGCTGCCAAATCGCGCATGATGGCAACCCGCCTCGCGCCGCTCATCGGTTACGATGAGGCTGCCCGGCTCGTGAAAAGGGCGGCGCGCGAAGGGCTGGCGCTGAAGGAGGCGGCTGCCGGGCTCGTTCCTCAGGAGAAGCTGGAAGCTGCGCTCGACCTGAAATCGATGACGGTGCCAGGATGATCAGGGTGATATTCAGGTCGATCGAACTGGACGTCCAGGATTACGAATGGAGCGAGGACGATCATGTCGTCTCCATCATCGATTTCGACCTGGAGGAAAACGGCCTCATGAACAGGGGGCTTTCGGCCAGGATCATGCAGCCTCGGGGCGCCCCGTGCGATACCAATCGCCTCGAGATCTCAAACCCAACCAACTACGGCGGCCCGCTCGATCCGGCCGCGTTCAGAGAGGCGGTCGCATCCTATTACAGGGAAGCGTGCAGAGAGCGGGCAAAGGGAACTTGGGCAAGATCGGTCGAATACGAGCTTCACCCTTTCCCCTGACCCGCCTGATCGAGCAGCCAAGCCCTGAAAAGCCGCACTTCCTCGGAATGGGAGCGGCTTTCGGGCATGACGAGATGGTAGCAGAGCTCGGAAGGCATTGAGCCTTCCGGCAGCTTCACGAGCCGCCCCGATTTCAGGTCTTCCTCGACCAGGCTTTGCCAGGCGAGCGCAACCCCCATGCCTGAAATTGCAGCCTGTATAGTCAGTCCAGAATCGCTGAATCGCCTGATTTTCAGCTCCGAATGGGCATTCCAGCCGATCGAGGCGAGCCATGTCTTCCAGTCCGGAAAGACGCCATTCGAGGTATGCCACTCGTCTTCCAGCAGGGCGCATGCCGCAAGATCGGATACATTCCCGATTGAGGATGCAAGCCGGGGAGAGGCGACGGGGACGATGCGCTCTTCGGTGATGCGGTCGGCTATCAGCCCGGGATATTCTCCCTTTCCGAATCGGATCGCCGCATCCACGTCCTCCATCCCGAAATCCACCAGCCGCCTCGTCGCGAGCAGGCGCAGCTCGATGCCGGGGGAGCGGGAATTGAAATCCTCGAGCCTCGGGATCAGCCAGCGCGCCGCGAATGCGGGCGGGACAGAAACGACGAGCACTCCGCCTTGCCTGTTCGCTTTCTTCACGGCCTGTTCGAGCCGGTCGAAGGCTTCCGAGACGAGCGGAAGCATGCCGACTGCCGCATCGCTCAAGCGCAGGGTCTTTCCCCGCCTGAACAGGGGGGTGCCGAGATGGTCTTCCAGGAGCTTGATCTGCTGGCTGATTGCGGCCGGAGTGACGCAGAGTTCGTCTGCTGCATGCACGAAGGAGAGGCGGCGGGCGGCGGCTTCGAATGCTCTCAGCGCATTGAGAGAAGGGAGTTTTCTTGGCATTAGTTTTTCTAATCCATTGCAGAAAAAAACATTGCTTGTACGGCCACATTCAGGCCTATAGAATCGATCCTGTCAAATTATTCTAAATGGTGCAATCCATGGGGACAACCTATTTTCTCGTCGCAACCGCAGCTTTTTTCTGGGGAGCAAACTTCGTTCTGGCCGGCCCCGTTCTCGCGGATCTTCCGCCGCTTTGGGCAGCCTCCTCGCGCTTCATTCTGGGTGCGGCCGTGATGATCGCCCTTGCATGGCTGAAAAAGGAGGATCTTGCAGGGATGCTTCGCAGGCATGCCGGGATTTACCTGCTGCTCGGCACGGTGGGCATTGCCGCGTTCAATCTGTTCTTTTTCTATGCGCTCAGGACGACATCGGCTGCCAACGGCGCGCTCATCATGGCGACCAATCCCCTGCTCACTACCCTGATCGCCTCGATGGTGCTGGGGGAGAAACCGACCTTTCGCCATCTCGCGGCGATTCCGGTTGCGCTCGCCGGCGTATTGGTCGTGGTCACGAAAGGCAACTTTGCAACCTTCAGCGTGTCTGCGGGTGACTGGCTGATGCTGGGCGCGAACTTCTTCTGGGCGCTCTACAATGTGCTCGGGAAAAAATACATGCCGGCAGGCTCTGCATTGGGCAACACCTCCCTCGTCATGACGGCCGGGGCTTTCGTGCTCTTCGCCGTGGCTTTGGGAAGCGGTGCGCATTTTTCCGAGCCGGGAGCCAGGGCGGCAACGGCGCTCGCGATCATGGCCTTGGGCGGCACCGTGCTTGCCTACCTTTTCTGGAGCATGGGCATCATGCGGCTCGGGGCGGGCAGGACGGCCATCTTTCTCAACCTCGTTCCCGTTTTCGCCATGCTGATCGAAGGATTCATTGGCGCATCCCCGACCTCGGCCCAGCTGGCTGGCGGATTCCTCGTTCTTTGCGGTGTTACGATTTCCATGTTGCGTCTTGAAGCAATCCGCTCTTGATCTATAACCATAGGGGGGGGGTGATAATAACCATTATGGGTTATCGCGGTATTTACTTCCATGTGCCAGCATTAAATACATCGCGTGAGCTGGGAGGTTGGGATGGCATTGGTCAATCCGCACGGCGGGGGTTCTCTCAAACCCTTGCTTCTCGAAGGGGATTCTCTGGCAGCAGAAAGGGTGCGGGCGGCACGGCTGCCCAGCCTCAAGGTCAGTTCGCGCGAGAAGGGCGATCTCATCATGCTCGGCATAGGCGGGTTTACGCCGCTGGACGGCTTCATGAGCCATGCCGACTGGGCCGGCGTATGCGACGGCATGAAGATGTCGAGCGGACTGTTCTGGCCCATACCCATCACCCTTTCCGTCAGCAAGGAGGCCGCTTCTTCCATCAAAACAGGGGAAGAAATTGCGCTGGTCGACCCCGAGGAAGATGAAGTTCTCGCGATCCTGACCGTCACCGAAAAATACGAGATAGACAAGGCGCACGAGTGCGCGACCGTCTTCGGTACGACCGATATCGAACATCCAGGCGTCAAGATGGTCATGGAACAGGGGGACGTGAATCTCGCCGGCCCGGTCAAGGTACTCTCCCAAGGCGGTTTTCCCGAAAAGTACGGATCCCTTTTCATGTCTCCCAAGGAGACGCGCGCGCTTTTCGAATCGATGGGATGGAGCAGGGTTGCAGCCTTCCAGACCAGGAACCCCATGCACCGCTCGCACGAATATCTCGCCAAGGTGGCGATCGAAGTCAGCGACGGCGTGCTGATCCATTCT